>JAACDM010000254.1 GCA_009936795.1 Verrucomicrobiaceae bacterium
CGTTTCTTCTTCCGTGGCTTCGGTGTATTCCGTGGTTCTTTCACTCCGTTGCCCAAAGGCTAATGAAAGTCATGAGATTCCGTTCCCAAAGACGTCTTGAAAGGCATACGCGAAACATGGTGTGTATACACTGAAGTGACATTGTCTGCATGTTGAAGACGCCCGTGAATCTTAAGAAAGGGCTCTTGAACGATAACCAATCGGTAGCGCTCAAAGATCGGTGCTGGCACAAAGGCATTCGAGACCCCAGTCTCATCTTCGAGACTGAGAAAGAGATGCCCATTGGCCGTGCTCGGCCGTTGACGACAAATGACCAAGCCTGCCACAACGATCGATTGCCCATCTCGCCCTTGTTCTAAATCACTCGCTTTCCAGATGTTCGCCGCCTGACAGTGCTCGCGCACATAGGCCATGGGATGTGGTCCGGTGGTGAGTCCCAGACCAGCATAGTCCGCATCGAGGCGTTCCATGGAAGACATCGGCGGGAGTTCCGTCGTCGTGTCATTGGCCACCTTAGCAAAAAAGTCACCCTGCACGACACGTTGCTCCGCTTTCCAAAGCGCATCTCGACGATGCTCAGCCAATCCATTGAGAGCCCCGATCTTGGCCAAGACACGACGTTCTTTCTTATTCGGGCGCACACGCGCCAAGAAATCAGGCAAGTCGTTCCAAGGCCGTTCCTGACGGAGCATGACCAAACGCTCGGCCGTACTACGGCTGAGCGCCTTCGTTTGAGAAAGTCCTAACCGAATGATATCGTCGGCCTCCACTCTACATTCGAGATTGGAATCGATCACACTCACCGGCTTAACGCGAAGGCCGTGAGCCTTCGCGTCCCTGACCAAGGTAGCTCGAGAATAGAACCCCATGGGATAGTTGTTCAACAAACTCACATAGAACTCAGCCGCTCGATGCCGTTTCAGCCACGCACTCGCATAGGCAAGCAGCGCAAAGCTAATCGCATGCGACTCTGGAAAACCATAGAGCGCGAAGGAATGAATGGCTTCTTCAATCCGCCCTTGGGTTTCCTTCGAGACGCCATTCTTATCCATCCCCGCACGCAGCTTAAGAAGCACTTTTTGCATGCGCTCTTCTGAGCGATTAAAGCTGATCGCACGGCGCAACTCTTCCGCCTCCGATCCCGAGAAATTGGCAATGGTCACTGCCATCTGCAGAACCTGTTCCTGAAAAAGCGGCACCCCTAAGGTGCGTTTGAGCACGGGCTCAAAACGCGGATCAATGTAGTCAGGCTCCTCACGCCCATTCCTTCGTTCAATGTAAGGATGCACCATATTTCCCACAATGGGCCCTAGCCGAATGATCGCGACTTCGACTACGAGATCGTAGAACCTTCTTGGGCGCAGTCTTGGAAGCGTGGCCATCTGGGCGCGACTCTCGATCTGAAAGAGGCCGATGGTATCTGCCTTCTGAATCATGTCGTAAGTGGCAGGATCATCAGGAGGAATGGCCGCCATGCCATCGATCTCGCGTCCGTTTCCTCGTGTCCGACAAAGCTCGAAACAGTCTTGAAGTGCGGACATCATGCCGAGGCCCAGGAGATCGACTTTGATGATCCCCAGATCCTCACAATCATCCTTATCCCACTGAGCGACCACACGGTTCGGCATGGAGGCAGGTTCTAATGGCACCACGGAATCGAGACCTTTGTCAGAAATGATCATTCCTCCTGAGTGCTGCCCAAGATGGCGGGGCAAACCATACACCTTCTGATAGAGCGAAAGCAGCGCTGGCAGCCTTGGATGCTGTGCAGACAAGCCAGCCAGCCCGATCCGCTTGCGCAACTCACCCGTATCCGCGATGCCGTGCCCTCCATAGAGGTCTGAGAAACGTTTCAAGGTATCCTCAGGCAAATTAAGCGCCTTCCCCATCTCTCGCATGGCGCTTCGCCCACGGTAGGTGATGACATTGGCCGTCATGGCGGCACCGTTTGGGCGGAATCTCTCATAAACAGACTGGATGATAGACTCGCGTCGATCACCACTTGGCAAGTCCAGATCAATATCAGGCCAGGAATGACGCCCCTCACTGAGAAAGCGCTCAAAGAACAGTTCATGCTTTATCGCATCCGCCGCCGTGATCTCCAGGCAGTAGCACACCGCACTATTCGCCGCACTGCCACGGCCTTGCACCATGACATTCTTCTCACGGCAGGTATTCACAATATCCCAGACAATGAGAAAATAACCGCAGAACCCCAACTTCTCGATGATGGCTAGTTCATGATCGAGCTGCTTGCGAATCTTCGACGTAATCCTGCCATAACGTTTCTTGGCTCCGATATCAGTTTGTATTCGGAGAAAGGAAGCCACCGTCTCGCCTTCTGGTGCCGGATATGTGGGAAACTGATAGCCAAGATCCCTCAAAGAGAACGTCAATCGCTCTCGCAATCGAACGGTATTCGTAATCGCCTCTGGAAGATCCGCAAAGAGACCCTTCATCTCGCTCGCACCTTTGAGATAACGTTGGGAATTGCTCGCCAAGAGAATGCCCGCTTCATCGAGATGCGTGTGATGGCGTTGACACGTAAAGGCATCGAAGACGACTCTACCACTGGGTAGAGCATAACAGGCACCATTGGTCGCCAGCAAAGGCAGGCGAAACTGTTCGGCCAACTCTCTGAGCCGACGAATCATCCATTCCTCACCACGCACGTGATGGCGCTGCACTTCGACATACACACGCTCACGGCCAAAAATCCTCACAAGACGAGCAAGGCTCGTTGCTGCCGATTCAAACTCACGTGCCGCCAAAGCGCGACGAATCGGCCCTTCTTCATCACCCGTAAGACAAACGAGCCCTTCTGCGCCTTCTTCAAGCTCACTCCAAAGCACGCGACTGTCATTCTTCAAGGCACGCAGCTTGGCTCGCGTGATGAGACGGCAGAGATTCTGATAACCTAATCGTGTCTCCGCGAGAAGCGGCACCACGCTCTCATCTTCCATCGTCAGTTCACTCCCCACGATGGCATGAAACTCAGAAATGAGTTCCCTCGTCGCATACTGAGCTCTAGCAGAGCCATAGACACCATCGCGATCACAGAGCCCCAGCGCAGTCATCCCCAGCGCAGCAGTTTGGCGCACGAGATCCTCAGGCCGGGAAGCCCCACGCAAGAAACTGAGCGCACTGCGTGCATGCAGTTCAGTATAAGGTTCAGCCATAGGCACCCACCAAGATCCATTGATTCTTCTCCACTTCGGCAATGCGATAAACACCGCCATCCTCAAGCTGCACATCCCATTCCTTGAAAGCCCACAAAGCATCGTGCCACCATTCACCCGACAAAAGCCAGGGACCACGCTGCTGTGTGACCGGTCCTTGCACCTGCCCTGAAAGAATCGCGATGGGCCCCTGTTTCTCAGTCATCACCGTGATCCGCTCAGGCGGTCGAAAACGACGCAAAGGCAGGCCTAACCGAATTGTATCTGCCGCCGCCTGCCGTGCCGCTTCTAATGGAGTCGGCTTCTTCGGCCTTCGACGGCTTTGATCCGTTCTAGAAATCTCCTGAAACGGCTTCATGACAAAGGCATCCGGACGATGCGTGGCCAGAGGCTCCGGTGTGCCAACACGATCCTCTCCTAACAACGCCTCAAGCCGCGCCAGAGTTTCTGAGAACCGATTCGGGTCCCGCAGACTCGATTCAAAGAGCTCAAACTGATGGGCCAATGCACGCGAGGGCATTGCCTCAAGTGCCAGCAACACCATCGGCGTTTCCGCCGTGAAATTTTCTAGATACGTGTGCAGGATTCGAAAAAGCAAATCCACCTCTCTGCTAGGATCCGGCACCCGAAAATTTCGTTCATGCGTCGTCTCGTCCTCAAAGCCCAACGTGAGATAAATCTCCCCAGCCATTAAGTGAACTGCCGCCAAGCGTGCTGCCAGTGTTTCTAGCATCCGCCGAATCACAAAAAGCAACGGCTCCAACGTTTCCACCGGATGCTCAAACTCCATTTGCTGGAGGAAGAGTGAAGGAGGCCGCACCAGCTTGAGCAGACGTCGCCGCCGACTCTGGGTGCTTTCGATCAACGCCATGACCTCGGGTCCAAGACGCTCAACCAACTCGCTCGCAGGAAGCGCACGCAGCTGTCCCAAAGTAGACACCCCCCAAAGCCGTAACACTTCTTGAAGATCTGCAGAAGGCATTAAGGCCTGAACCGGAAGCTGGTTGAGGAAAGCCACCTCCTCCATTCCTACAGCACCCACCACAAGTACGGGCGACGCCTGCCGAGCAGCCAACAGCGCCACCCCAGGATGCGACGCAAAGCCCACTTGAGCCTGCAAACCATGTTCCGCGAAGAGCCGCACCATCTTCTTACCCAAACGCTCGGGAGATCTGCGAGCCTCACCATTGCCTAACAAATCCAGCGTGCACACACCCGGCGCCGTCGCTTCGAAATCTGGTGTCCAGAGATCGATCCTATCCAGCAGCATTGCCTCTGCCGTCTCTTCGTCTTCAGATGAGCGATAGAGCACCTGAAGCTCGCCGCAACGCGCCTGCCCTTGAGTCGCTGTCATTCCGAGATCGACACCGGCATTCAAAGCCGCCTTCGTCGCCTGCAGAATACGCGCCTTCCCTCGATCCTTGTTCCCCTTACTGGCCTCTTCTAAAAGCACCACTGGAAGCTTCCACAACTCAGGCTGAGTCCGGAGCTGCGCTTGCAGGAAGAAGTTGGGAATGACTAGGACACCATACATGAAACATTCATCCCGTCCGCTCCGCCAACGCTCGCCCACGCAAATGACGCGTGATCATAAGGCTTAATTTATCCGTTAGTTTATCCTCTTGTTCTTCCAGGTCCTCGGTAGTAAAGGTACTGCCCAATTTCAAACGTAGGTGGGCGCTACTAATAAGCCGAGTAGGCGTTAAGACGCACAACGTCGCCCCCGTCTTCTCGATCAGGGAGCGTAAACGAAACCAGGAGCTGCTGGGTACCCGTCCAAGTTCGCGCAAAGAATTCCATTCCAGATCCATGAGCACGAAAGGCAAATTCCCATCCCGCAAGAGCAAGTCTGCCGCTCGAATCGCCTGCGCCGCTTCCACACAGCGCACCCAGAGCAGACGGCGACATGCCTCTCGGCCTAGAGACTGCGGATCCAAGGCATCTCGCCCATCGATGAAGACCGTGTAAAGACCTTGCTCAGCGAGTCCCCGCAGCACACGCGTGAACAGCAAGGCCCCCCCCTGACTACTTTGCTCGGCCACGGCTTCGCAAAGAACGCCTTTCTCTAAGCCAATGGCGTCCAGGGCGCTAAGCCCAGTCACCACCTTGCCGTCCCGACCGTGAGGCCGGTCGGCATGCGCTTCTGGGAACTGCTCCTTGAGCAATCCGCGTAGCTGAACGATTTTAGAGCCTTCCAAGATAACTGTTCACTTGAACAGTTATCTTGGACCATGATCATTCGATTGCAAGGCAAAGTCGACACGATCAAAGCTGATTGCCGATCTGGAATCGGAAGCACCGATCCCGAAGAAACGACTCCGCAGCGTGGAAGCCATCGGGACTGTTGGAGCGATGTACGACCTCCCAGAAACCCTGGCTTGGTCTCGTGAACTCAACAATGAAGAAATCAGACAACAGGCTATGATTGCCATGGCTGGTCGGTCACAAGCCAACGATCCCGTAATTACCTCTGAGATCATCAGTGAAATCGCTCCAGGCGTGAGACGCAACCAACTGATCAAAGGCCTTGTCAAAGAAATCCAGGACGACCCAGAAAGAGCCTTCCAATGGACCAGCGTGGTCGACGCACCCGAGTTGCGAAACCATCTTTGCTCGGTAGGCGGAAGGGCTCATGCCTTGCCGTTTCTTATAAGCCGTACTAAAATACTCGGCAGTGTGAAAACCCAAACGCTCTGCGATCTCCGCGATTGTCAGATTACTTGCCCGCAAGAGAGCGTCCACCTGTTTCATCCTAATCTGCTGGATCATCTCGTAAGGGGGGGGCGATGAAGATGTCGCTTAAATCCTGCCTCTAACAACGTTCTTGAAATGAAAAACGCCCGAAGCATATCGCTAACATGAATGCCTTTCAAAGCATTAGCTTGGATGAACCAATGCCGAGGCCACACGTCGGGCTACACATGTTCTGCGTTTGATCGGAGCCAAAGCAGCCACCCGGCACCAATCAACAATACCGTCGCGCCAAGCACACGCACCTCCCACTTTCGCATGTGCTAGACTACAAGCATCGGCCAGGCTCAACAAGCCATGCCCCAGATTTCTTTGAGCCCCGCGCGATTGTGGTTCACAAACGGAGCTGACCCGCACATGTAGAAGCATGCAACGACGATCTTTTTTGAAAACCTCTGCGGCTGGACTTGGCACGCTCGCCGTGGCGAATCCAGCGTTGCAGGGCGAGCAACCTGCCGAAAGGCTCCTCGATGACTTCGCCCGAGCCGATTCGCTTCATCATGGTTCGGCTTGGGAATCTCTGAATCCCGGCTACTGGAAGATTGAAAACGGCACCCTCCGCCGACGCCTCAAGAACTACGGTGATCGCGCGCGACGCACTGGCTTTCCCTATCACTACGAAACGCATCAGGGCAAGAAGATGAGCGGGGATTATGATCCATCGCTGCCCCAGGGAATCCTTTGGAGACGAGATTGGAAACTGACGGGAAACTATACGGTTTCTCTTCAAGGAACCTTTCACAGCAAGACCTCCGAAGTACCCGATGGAGATCAGGCTGAATGGAAGATGTATCAGCAGGGTCATGGCGTTGCTGGCATCGCCATCGGCGGAAAGAACCTGTTCGAAGGCTATGGGAAAGAGCGGAACACCACAGTCCTCGGTTGGCGAGACAATGACACCTTGTCCGTCGTCACCGAACCCAAACCAAAGAGGGGCAAAGCCGCTCAAAAGCCCAAAGGGCAGCGCGAGGTCCATGCTCCCACGCTGGCTCCCGGCGATTCCTTCTCCCTTTCGGTCGATGTGAGTGGCGAAGTCAATGGCCCTGCCACTATCACCGCAACGTTCACACGCAGCGACAAGACCGTCACGTTGACCAGAAAGAACGTTCCCCGTCGTAGAACCGAAGGCTTCATTGGTGTCGCGGGTCGTGGGTTGATCGACTTCGACATAACGCAGGTCGACCTGATCCCTGGTGAGAACCAACCGCTCAATATTGGGATCTCCGATTGCTGTGCCTGCTATCCGTTAGGCGACACGCTTCAGAAAGTCGGTGATCAATGGCAGGTCAAGTTCGTCAGCGTCTTCGCCTCCGACGGCAAACTAGCAGAGTTGCGTATTGCTGACTCGGAATCTCCCGAAGGCGGCTGGGGCCAGGTGCCCGTTGCTGGCTCCGCCGAGATCGTCAATAACGACTTCCGCAGGAACACGGCCATTGTGACCGCCACGCTTCCCATGAGCCCGGCTGACGCGACACTCTACTACACGGTTTGGAAGGACGGCAAAGATGTGACCTCAGATGCCCGAATTGGCACGGATGCGTGCGGCCCCGGCACAGGCTTCGTCGGCGATGTGCCGTCGTCTGGCACTTATGTCGGTTGTCTACCGCAGCTACGAGCACCCTACAAACTTTGCGGGCTCAGTTGCCACGCGATCACAAGTGGTTTGCAGCAACGCACCGATACGGGCCTGAAGATCCTCGGTGGTGGCGATGACTGGCAAGTGCGCGATCAACCTACGGTCGAAGCCTACAAACACCTCGAGGACTATCAGTTCCAAATCATGGTCTGGGAAGACGATGTCTGGTACATGGAGCTCGTGCTCTATCCACCGAGCACCGATGACGCCTACAAGGTCGTCGCCAACTCGATCTTCGGCCCCACCAGCCGTTGGCAAATGATGCGTCATTGGAACGTGATCAACCCTGGCGATCACGACTACGGCATGGATGACGTGAAGGGTCCCGAGCAGATTCTCATTCGTAAACAAGATGGACTCGGACAAGATCCCAATTACATGCGGAGGAATTTCCAAATCGTTCACCACCTCGTTACCGGCGCAGAGGAGGTGGACCCACTTGCCAATCCGAAGAAATGGCGTGCTTGGAAGATGCCTAACAGAGATTTCACACTCGGTATCGTCGACGCTCGCCTCTGGCGGAGTTCACAAGACACCAGTATTTGGAAAGACTGGGGCTGGGACCACGTCGAGAATCCCTATGATCGCTCCGATCCAACGCGCGCCTTGCTAGGAGAAGAACAGTTCGCCTGGCTGCAACAGATGATTCGCACAGACGCTGCACGAGTCATTTGCCTGACAGGACTCAATGGCCTTCACACGATCTGGACCGGCAACCAGAAGAGCAAGACCGCCTTCGCTCAACGAGACCGCGTCGCAGCGGACTACGCCGGCTGGGTCAAGGCGGGCGCGGATCGTGTCATCGAGCTCCTCGCCGAGCGCGATGGCGTCGTCACCGTCTATGGCGATGTCCACAATGGCAGCATCATCAAGAACAAAGAGCACCGACTGATCGAAAGCAGCTTCGGCCCCATTGGTCGCAGCGGCGGACGTGCCGTCATCCCAGGCTTCGGCCCCAGCATGAAAGACTTCGATGGCCGTGAACTCAACGTGCATGCCCTCTATCACAAGAGCTACGCATCGCCTGAACTCGCTCCCCATGAAAAAGGGGAACCCTTCTATTGGAACTTCCTGGAAATGGAGTTCGATCCCAGCAAACCCGATCCCGGGATCGGCCTTTGCATTCGCAACATGATCGATGCCCCCAGCGAGGCCCCGCGCGGCGGCGGTGCACTGAACGAAGTCGCTTCAAACAGCGGCCGCCTTCCTACGAGCACCCTACCACCCATCAAAACCCTGCCAAACGCGGACGTCCGCTTCGTCCACACCGACGGCAGGCCCATTCGCGGCACGCGAAGCTTGGCAGACGGCACGGTTCCATTGAAAGGTCTTCCTGACATCCAACCCGGCACCCAACTCATCGTCACCGCTTTCGATGGCGACCACTCTGCATCACAAACCATCACCGCTTCCTGACAACACCATGCGCACGATCCTTCTCACCCTCCTGCTCTTCACCGGAGTCCCCCTCCACGCCCAAGATCGACCAAACATTGTCTGGATCATACCCGATGACATGTCGGCTCACTTCTCAAGCTATGGAGAAACGGCCATTCATACGCCGAACGTCGATAAGCTCGCTGCCAAAGGCGTGAAGTTCACCAATGCGTATGTAACCGCTCCCGTGTGCTCGACTTGTCGGTCCGCCTTCATCACTGGCATGTATCAGACAAGTATTGGCGCGCATCATCATCGCAGCGGTCGCGGCGAGAAGAAGATTCACTTGCCTGAGGGCATGAAACTGGTGCCCAAACTCTTCCAGGAAGCGGGCTATCACACCTCCATCTCCGGCGGCCCTAACAGGAACTGGAAGCTCGGCAAGACAGACTACAATTTCGAGTGGGACAAATCGATCTACGACGGTGCCGACTGGTCAGAGCGCGAAGAAGGGCAGCCCTTCTTCGCGCAGATCCAAACAGCAGGAGGTAAACTCCGGGGCAAAGATGCCAATGGTTGGGAGAAGGTCGCTCGCGACGCCGAGAAAGCCTTTGGAAAACGCACGCCCATCTCGGCGGTAAAACTCCCACCCTACTACCCAAACCACCCTGACATCGTGCGAGACTGGGCCGCCTACCTGGATTCGGTGCGATTGACCGACTTGATGGTCGGCCAGGTGGTCGAACGGCTGGAGAAGGAAGGTGTTCTCGAAAACACGCTCATCCTCTTCATGACCGACCACGGCATCAGCCACGCTCGGGGCAAGCAGTTCCTGTATGATGAAGGCGTGCATGTGCCTCTCGTCATCGCCGGACCCGGCATCAAGTCAGGCACCGTTCGCCAGGATCTCGTCGAGCATATTGACATCGCGGCCCTGTCGCTCGCAGCTGCTAACATCAAGATTCCCGAACAAATGCAAGCCAAAGACATCCTAGCGAAACACTATAGACCACGGACAGCTGTCTTTGCCGCGCGAGACCGCTGTGACGAAACCGTCGATCACATGCGATCCGTCCGCACGTCGCAGTTCAAATACATCCGCAATTTCTTACCTAACCGCCCCTACCTCCAACCCTGCGCCTACAAAGACGCCAAAGCGATTCTCAAGGCCGTCCGCGCAGAACACCAAGCCGGAAAGTTAAACGACATTCAGAAGCTTGTCGTCCGTGAGGTCCGCCCGCCCGAAGAACTCTACGATGTGAACGCGGATCCTCACGAAATCCGCAATCTCGCCAACGATCCGAAGTTCAAGGACAAGCTGACCGAGCTTCGCGCTCGCCTGGACACGTGGATGGAAGAAACCAAGGACGTAGGCCGCCAACCCGAGAGCGCTGAGATGTTTGACAGTGACATGGCCGTCTACGTGAACGGCCTGAAAGCACGTAGACGGGACCCGGCACACACCAAGTCCATTGAAAACAATATCGCTCTCATGAGACGCTGGGCAGCCGAAGGCAAGTGAGCGGCATCAACCAATCACTTTCTCTAATCGCGTGGCTCCTCATCGGGAGTGCACCGGCTTTCTCTGAGGATCGGTCACTTCGCATTGGCGAGACACAAAACATCAGCGGAGATGGCACGATGGTCGTCTGCCACTACCCCAAAGATAGTGGGAAACCAATTGACCTTCTCGTGCATTTCCATGGCATGGCCTCGGTGGCGACGGCCAATTTCGAGAAATTAAACTGGAACGGTGCTTTGGTCGTGATTAATTTCAAAGGCCTTTCTGCGGCTTATGCCAAGCCCTTTCGGGAAGACTCTGCATTGCTAGAGTCGGTGTTAGAACAAGCCGCGAAGACAGTTGGCCCTGAAACGACCTGTAGAAGCCTTACCGTATCCTCCTTTAGCGCTGGTTACGGAGCCGTGCGCGAGATTCTGAAAACGCCGAAGTTCTTCGAGCGCATCGATGCTCTAATCGCCGCCGATTCGATGTATGCTAGCCTGGAGAAAGATCGCGAAACACGGCAACCTCTCGAAACACAAATGCGCGACTACCTCCGCTTCGCCAAGCTTGCCAGCGAGGGAAAGAAGACCTTCATCATCACCCACAGCTCCCAGGAGACACCCTACGCCAGTACGACAGAGACCGCGAACGCCCTGTTGCAGGCACTCGATATCAACCTAGAGCAGAGCGCACAGCCGAGCACAGCTCCTCTCAAACTTTCTACCAAAGCCATCAAAGAGAAGTTCACCGTCTTTGGCTATGATGGGATCTCCGGCGAAGATCATTTACATCACTTGCACCACATCCACCTCTGGTGGTCTCACTCGCGTTCATGAGCTTGAGTAAAAAAGCAGACTCCCGTTAGATGGGATAATGACAATCCAGGTTCCCATCCTCACGGCACTGCTGTTCAGCTTTCTCCCTGGTTCATGGGCGCGAGAGGCCGTTGATCACGTCGAGCTTCTCGACCCTCCAGCCACCTTCACGCCGATTCACGAGGAGTCGATGAAGTTTGAGCAACCCGTTTGGTTCTCCCCTGTTCCAGCTTTGGAGAGCGTCTTCGTCGTGCTCGAACATCAAACCGGCAAAGCTTGGCTCTTACACAAATCGGGCAATGAAGATCGTAAGACCTTGTTTGCCGATTGGGGTGAGGAGGTCAGCAACGGATCCTGGGAAGGCTTGATGTGCATCGCCTTTCACCCAGACTTTCAGCGCAATCGACGCTACTTCATCAAACATGAAATACTAATCGATGGTCAACGCCACACGGTCATCGTCGAGAAACGTGCCGCATCTAATTTCCTAACGGATTCCGGTGAAGTCTCCAATCGCTTGCTAGCCATCAAACAACCCGCCGACAATCACAATGGGGGCACGCTGGCCTTTGGCCCGGATGGTTTTCTCTACATCGGCATGGGCGACGGCGGCCCTCAAGAAGATCCCCAGGGCTACAGTCAGAGTGGCCAATCGTTCCTCGGCAAGATCCTGCGCTTGGACGTGAACAACGTTCCTCCGGACCGCCCTTACGGAATCCCGGCAGACAATCCCTTCATCGAGCGCGATGGCTGGCACCCTGAGATTTGGGCAGTCGGCCTTCGCGAACCCTGGCGATTCAGTTTTGATCGCAAGACGGGCGAGCTCTGGGTCGGCGATGTGGGACAAGTGCGTTACGAAGAAGTCCTCATTGCTCGTTCCGGTGAGAATCATGGCTGGAATGTTCGCGAAGGATGGTCTGGCTTCAAAGACACCTATCGCCGCGAGGACGAAACCTACAGTGAACCTTTGTTAGCCTATGGGAGACACCTCGGAGGCTCGGTAACCGGCGGCTATGTTTATCGCGGCACGCGAAGCCCAAGCTTTCAAGGCGTCTATCTCTTTGGCGACTTCAACAACCGGCGCCTGTTCGGTTTGCGACAGCGTGACGGAAAGCTCGATACCATAATCGAGATCGGCACCGCACCAGACGCTCCGGCCTCCTTTGGTCAAGATGACGATGGCGAACTCTACTTGGTTGGCTATGCCGGCACGATCTATCACCTGGATCTCTCCAAGAGCACCTTTCCCGAACAACGTCCGTTGGCCAAAGACGCCTGGGCCCAGCGGCGAAAGGATGTTAGGAAGGCTGCGGAATCGGTGATGGGTTCGTTCCCAAGCGAAGAGAAACGGGTCGCACTGGATGTCCGCATTGAAGAGGAAGTCGACATGGGCGCTTACCTCCGTCGGCTCATCACTTATCAGTCAGAGCCCGTTTCACGCACGCCAGCCTATCTGTGTCTTCCTAAAAAGGCGTTCATCGATAAATCCCGAGTCCCTGCCGTCCTGTGTCTGCATCCCACCGACAGCCAAGTAGGACACCAGGTCGTCGTCGGTCTGGGAGGCAAAGAGGGCAGGCAATACGCAGCCGAATTGGCCGAACGCGGTTTCGTGACCTTGGCCCCGGCCTATCCCCTGCTGGCAAACTACTGGCCGAATCTCAGTGGACTTGGTTATGAAAGTGGAACCATGAAAGCCATCTGGGACAACTCACGCGGCCTCGATCTGTTAGAGTCTCTACCCTACGTGAACACAGAGAACGGCTTCGCCGCCATCGGGCATTCGTTAGGCGGCCACAACGCCATCTTTAGTGCGGTCTTCGATGAACGCATTCAAGCAGTGGCTACCAGTTGTGGGTTTGATGCTTTCACCGATTACTACGATGGCGCGCGAAAGAATTGGTACTACGGCAAGGGATGGTGTCAATTGCGCTACATGCCACACTTGTCCAACTACCGCGATCGCTTGCAGGAGATCCCGTTCGACTTCCCGGATCTGTTAGCATCCCTGGCACCCCGAAAGCTCTTCATCAATGCCCCGCTCCACGATTCAAACTTTCGTTGGAAGAGCGTGCAACGTTGCACGGCCATCGTTCAAGACACCTACAAGGTGTACCAGCTAGACTCACACGTCATGATCCATCACCCTGACACGCCACACGATTTCGTCCACGAGATGCGCGAAGAAGCCTACAAGATGATCGAATCCGTGCTGGGAAAACCATAGCCGTCCATTCGCGATTTTAGCGGTTGAGAGCATCGCAACAAGGATTGGATCCGCCGCTCACACGCCCGCAATGCCTCGCTTTGGGCTGGCTAACCACGAGCATTCAGTGAGCATAGAGCGATTCTCAGAAGTAGGCTGACAACCCTACAGGAAATCCTCAATGATAAGCAGGTCGATGATTTCTGGCATTGTGAC
>JAACDM010000255.1 GCA_009936795.1 Verrucomicrobiaceae bacterium
CCGCGTCGAGACGGACCAAGATAGTGGTGAAACCATTCTTAAGGGGATGGGCGAACTTCACCTCGATATTAAGGTCGATATCCTCAAACGCACCCACAGCGTCGAGGTCGATGTAGGCGCACCGCAGGTGGCTTACCGTGAGACCATCACGCAGCAGATCGAAGACTCTTACACACACAAGAAGCAGTCCGGTGGCTCCGGTCAGTATGGTAAGATCGATTACATCATCGAGCCGCTTGAAGCTGGCAGCGACTTCGAATTCGAATCCAAAGTCGTCGGCGGCAACGTTCCCAAAGAATTTTGGCCAGCGATCGAGAAGGGCTTCCGCACTTCCATCGATAAAGGTGTTGTCGCTGGTTATCCTTGCCTCGGGTTCAAAGTGACCTTGGTCGATGGAGCCTCACACGCCGTGGACTCCTCGGCAGTCGCCTTCGAACTCGCCGCTCGTGCCGCTTATCGTCAGTCCGTACCTAAGGCTGGACCTCAGATCCTTGAGCCTATCATGAAGCTCGACGTCTTCGCCCCAGAAGACAATGTGGGAGACGTCATCGGTGATCTCAACCGCCGTCGCGGAATGATCAGCGCCCAGGACACCAATCCGACGGGGATCCGAGTGAAAGCCGAGGCGCCTCTCTCCGAAATGTTCGGCTATATTGGTGACCTTCGCACGATGACTTCAGGCCGCGGTCAGTTCTCCATGGAATTCTCCCACTACGCCCCTTGCCCACGGAACATTTCCGAACAGGTCATTGAAGAAGCCGCCAAGCGGAAGGCCGAGAAGGAGAAGAAGTAAGACCACTTCTCTGGGGTCGGACTAACTCTTTAGAACGCCACGTTGGCTATCCAACGTGGCGTTCGTGCGTACATTCCAAAGCAACTTTGGAAAGTTGCTCTACGCTCACCATTACTCCCATCGGATGACTTTCCAAAGTCGCCACGCTCTGCCGGGCTAACGTAAGGGAGTCGGCCCGTGAAGATGCTCTCCTCGTCGGGCTGCCTGGATCGCCTCTTTCGTGTCTTGCGCGACGCCTGGATCCCCTTGGCTCGCCATCCACCGATCCAATTCGGCGCTCAGACGCGCTTTGATCACAGCCGCTCTCTTGCCATCGGCGAGATTAGTCACTTCATAAGGATCCTTCGCGGTATGATAAAGTTCTTCTGCGGGACGTTGCTGGTATCTCTTCACCAAATCGTAGGTCGCCGCATTCTGCCAAGACTCCCTCACCCACGTTGCCCAGTAAGGATTGTTCAACTTCCCGTTCCCAGTCCACCCCATGAGGTGCTTCTCAATATAGAGTTCCTCAGGAAGAAGATTCCGAATGTAGCGGTACTCACCATCGGAAATGGTCCGGACCGGATAGGCGGGTCCTTCCGGAACGTTGTTGTGCATGCCATAGGCATACTGTCGTGGGCTCTTGTCCGCCTTTCCTTGGAGAAGGGAGAGGAAACTCCTTCCATCAAACGGATGCCCTGACACGTCGCCGCCCGCAGCTTCAATCAGGGTCGGTGCAATATCCGCATACTGAACGAGAGCGTCTGTGCGTTTATCAGGACTAATCCTCCCCGGCCAGCGTGCTATCAGAGCGGTATGCACGCCAGTGTCCCAATTCGTCCATTTGCAGCCCGGAAACTGTGACCCTTGCTCAGACGTGAACACGACCAGCGTGTTCTCAGCTTGCCCCGATTTCTCGAGCGTCGCCAAGACGTCACCGACCTGGCCATCCATGTAGGTGATCTCAGCGAGGTAACGCGAGAAGGCCTCTCGCGTTGTCTCCGTATCTGCAATGTTAGGAGGAAGCACCAGCTTCTTGGGTGGATACTGTGAGGAGTCGCCCATGACCCAGGGGACATGGGGCTCGACCAAAGCAACCACTAAACAGAACGGCGTATCTTTGTCTCGCTCAATAAAGGCATCCATCGCCGCTGTTTGATGAGGACGTGTGGGATCCCTCACACAATTCGGATCAAAACCTCCCACCTTTTCAAAGGGGAAGGCACCCGCAGGCTTCACATGCACCTTACCTGCAAGTCCCACCCGATAGCCTAAGGCACCAAGATGATGCGGCAAACTCTTTACATCAGCACGGCTCGCCGAGTGATTCCAGGCGCAACCATTGCGCATGGGATACTGGCCTGTGAAGAGTTCCGCTCGCGAAGGCTGACACATAGCTTCACACAAATAGGCCCGATTGAAGGTCAAGCTTTCACCCGCTAGTCGATCAATGTTAGGAGTGCGAGCATTCTTCCCTCCGTACAACGGTAGATCATTGTAGGTGCAATCATCCGCCATGATGATGAGTACATTGGGGGTAGCCGCCCGCACCGTGATTGCGGCTGCCAAGAAGATCAAGGTCAAGGTGGCTCTCATGCCACGATCTTAGTCACGACTCATCATCAAATCCGAGAAGTTTCCGCGGAAGAACGGCAATTGGGAACCGATTGTCATCATGTGTTTCGCGGTGCGATGACAATCTTTGTCCCTGCCACCAGTTTGTGGATACCACGACGGACCACCCGGAAGATAAAGAGCGTTTCCACCATGCTAGCAAACACGTCAATAACCGCAATGATGGGGAGATGTAACAAGATCGAATACCTTCGAAGGACAAAGCACCAAAAATGAAGTGGCACGTTGGCTTCAAGGTCCACCACTTGAATGGCCAGCAGTTTCTTGCAAACGGTCTGTCTTCGTCGGGCGATCAGACTCACTTTTAGGTGCGCAAAGATCAGACCCGCAACACCCGTTTAGATTCCGTCTTCCACGAAATTGATCTCATCTTCGAAGAACTTACCAAGCGAGCCCGTCACGGTTGCACGGAATAGCAGAATAACCACGAAGATCACGCCAAGAGCAATCCTTTCCGTCTACCGAGACGAACTCCCCCTCGACGAGCTACCGGAAGCGAGCGAAAAACTCGCCATGTTGGAAACAAACGACGCCTTGCAGAGGTGGCTCGAAGAAGAGCAGAAGTTTGACCAGGAAATCACCAATGCCTTCAGGAAAATTGAAGTGCCCGAGGATCTTGCTACCAAAGTTCTCACAGAGTCTCCCTCTAAAGCTGCAGTAGCGGAGTCTGTGAAGTCTAAGATTATCACCCTTCCCACACGGCGTCTCTGGATGGCAGCAGCGGCTGCTGTCGTCCTCACGGCAGCAGGCTTGGTCAAGTATTTCGCCTTTCCTCCCCCCGTCGAGTTTCCTCTAGGCGAATTCACTTCAGTCTCAAAGTTTCGTCAGGACATGGCCTTCTACGCCACCGAACGCTTCGTCCTGGGCCACATGACCAAGGACTTCACCGAAGCACGAGATTGGTTGAGGGAGCATCAATCTCCGTCCTATGACGAGACGCCCGGCGCGATCGTGTCCTTCGAGGGCATGGGCTGCCAGACGTTCGATTGGGACAAGCACAAAGTGAGCCTCGTCTGCTTCAAGAACAACGATGATGACATCGTCCATCTCTTTGTAGCGAACAAAGCAGCTTTCAAAGAGTTCATGCCAGCCAGCGAACTTCAAACAATGCAGGTCGAATACAAACTAG
>JAACDM010000256.1 GCA_009936795.1 Verrucomicrobiaceae bacterium
GGAAACAAGAACCACCAAACCCAACGGAGGCTTTGAGAAACTTGGGGCCAATGCGACTGTCTGTGCCAATGGCGTGAGCGACCTCATTGACCTCGGCATCGGTAGCCTCACAGAGTGCAGAGATGGCATTAATAGAGGAGATCCGCTGAGCGAGGAAGGCGTTGGCGGTGAGCTTGGAAAGTTCGGAGGACCAGAGGTTGGTCGTGAGCACTCGGTCGCGGGGGATCCATCGTCCGTAGATGTTGGCAAGTTTCTCGACGGCATCGTCACACTCGCCGCCGATGAGCACGCGGTCTGGTTCTGTTAGATCCTCAATGGCGGTACCTTCTGCAAGGAATTCCGGATTGGAAAGTACGTCGAAGCGGGCCGTTGGATTTCCGGCTTTGAGAATGCGTTTGATCGAGTTGGCTGTGCGTACGGGGATGGTGGATTTCTCGACGATGATCTTGTCTGTGGAAGCGATGGAGGCGATGCGGCGGGCGCAGATTTCGATATAGCGGAGATCAGCGGCACGTCCTTTGCCGACACCGAACGTCTTGGTGGGGGTGCCGACACAGATGAAGATGATGTCGCCTTCCCGGATAGCCTCGTCGACATCGGTATCGAAGAAGAGGTTTTGGCCACGGCGTCCTTTGACGATTTCATCGAGGCCTGGCTCGTGAATAGGCAGCGTTTCTGAATTCCAAGCGGCAATTCTGTCCTCATTCACGTCCACGACAGTGACATCGATGTCGTGACACTGATGGGCGATCATCGCCATGGTGGGTCCGCCCACATACCCAGCCCCGATACAGCAAATCTTCATAACTAGAGTAAGTAGCATGGTCGAAATGATTACCAAGAGGGAATCAAGATTTCTGGAAATCTTTCGATTCTATTCGTCTCACGATCCGCAGATGAATAGATCGCGCCGCCTTGCCCTAAGCCGAAAGCCACTCTCGGGCCTGCGTAAGGTCGTGATCGATCTGATCACGCAGCTCGGGAAGGCCGGCGAAGCGTTTCTCTGGCCGGAGCGGGTGTAGCAACGTGGCCTCGGCTATTTGCCCGTAGAGATCTCCTTCCCAATCGAGCAGATGTACCTCGAAACGGAGGGCTTGTTTGCCATCAACCGTTGGACGAACGCCGAGGTTGGCAATGCCGGGGCGATTCTGGTGGGAGATGAGGTGAACAATGTAGACGCCGTAGGGTGGTAAGGCCTGCGTGGCGATGTCGAGATTCGCGGTAGGGAACCCAAGCTGCCTACCAAGGTGGTCCCCATGGACGACTTCGCCATAGAGACTGTATGGGCGGCCAAGAAGCCGTTTGGCGTTAGCCAGGTCGCCCTGGCTGATCGCTTGACGGATGGTGGTGCTGCTGATTCTGATATCGTGCTCTAACACAGGGGCGATTCCATGAACCTCAAATCCGTGAATTGAGCCTAGTGTTTGCAGGAGTGTTAGATTTCCGAGGCGTCCCTTGCCAAACGCCCAATCGGTGCCGACATGGATGCTTGCTAGTTGGCAAGTGGCCTTTAGTTTCTCAATGAAGGCGTCAGCAGTGAGGTCGGCGATGGCGTGATCAAATGGGATGGCTAGCGTTGTCTCAATACCGAGTTTCCTGAATAGTGCGGTTGGATGAGAGAGCGGTGTGAGGCGTTTGGGGGCTTTGTCCGGTGCAAGGACTTCAGCTGGATGCGGGTGGAACGTTGCGACCACGGAGTGCCCTCCGATAGCTTTTGCCGATGTACACGCGCTTTGCAGCACGGCTTGGTGGCCGCGATGGACTCCATCAAAGACGCCGATGGCGAGGTGCACTGGACCGTCGAGGCTACCCAGAGCATCGATGGTCGAGAGAATGGCCATGAACCTAGGCGCCGCGTAGGCGCGAGACTTCCGGGAGGCTGATGAGCTTTGCACCGAGCTCGACAGGGCCGAGTTCGCGCATGGCTTCTACCGTGACAGAACGCTCGAGATCAAAGTTGCCGGAACGAGTGCGACGAAGAGCCGAGAGGTGAGCACCGCATTCGAGTTCTTTGCCAACCTCATCAGCATAGGTGCGGACATAGAAACCTTTGCTGCAGGTAACTCGGAAATCGATCTCGGGTAGCTCTAGCCGAAGAAGGTTGTAGCCAAAGACGTGCACAAGACGCGGCTCGCGTTCGACGGTCTTGCCTTGGCGGGCAAGCTTGTAAAGGGGGACACCGTCCTTCTTGATGGCGGAAACCATGGGTGGTGTTTGATAGAAATCGCCCTGCATGGCTTCGAAAGGCGTACGAACCTGGGCCTCGGTGAGCTCAGGTACGGGTTTTTCTTCTAGGATATTGCCCTCTTTGTCTTGAGTGTCGGTGGTCGCGCCGAGGGTAACCGTGCCTTCGTACTCTTTGTCCTCACTCATCAAGAGATCTTGGATCTTGGTAGCGCGACCGACGACGAGGATAAGCAACCCAGTCGCCATGGGATCTAGCGTCCCACAGTGACCAATCTTCTTTATGCCAAGACGCTTCCGTGCAAGGCCGACCACGTCATGCGAGGTCATGCCTGGTTCTTTGTCTACTAACAAGACGCCGTCAACCGATTCCTTCGAGTGCATGATATACTTGGGTGAGAAATTTAGATTCTGCGTCTTCGATCGGGCCCGCCATGCGAGCACCAGCTGCGAGTGTGTGGCCGCCGCCACCAAATGTTCCACAGATTTCGCCGACACTAACACGGTCGTCTTTTGACCGAGAACTGACACGGATCTTGCCGGTATCGAGTTCCTCGAAGAAGACTGCGACATGGACGCCTTGGATGGAGCGGAGGTGATCAATGAGGCCTTCACTGTCATCAAGCTCGAGCCCTAACCGTTGCACTGTCTCTTGAGTGAGACGCCAGCTCGCGACTTGACCCTTGGCGGTTACTTTGAGTGAATTGAGCAGTTCGCGAAGCAGTTCTATTCTCCGGTAAGGGAAGTTTTCGTAGAGCAGTTGATTGATCTCTCCGAGACGAACGCCTTTCTCGACGAGACTAGCGCCGATGCGATAGGTCTTGGCAGTGGTGCTGGGAAACTGAAATGATCCGGTGTCCGTAGAAATAGCGGCGTAGAGATTGTCCGCAGATGCCTGATTAATGGGAATCCCAGTCGTCTCCATAAAGTCATAGAGGATTTGGCCCGTGGCAGGAGAGTCTGAGTCGATATGATTGAGATCCGCGTAGCGAGGGTTCGTGATGTGGTGATCGATGTTGATCCACTTCGAAATACCAGCAACGACAGCATTCACTTTTTCCCCAAGGCGTGGCTTTGTCGCCGTATCGAGAGCGAAGACGACTTCAGCATCAACCTCAGTGTAGCCGTCCGGGGTGTTGATAAGATCCGTGCCTGGCAGAAAGGCGAGGCTGCTCGGCACACCGTCTTCTGTTAGCAAGGTGACCTCTTTCCCCATTTCCAAGAGGCCATGTGCCAAGCCTAACTGAGAACCTATGGCGTCGCCATCTGGTCGGACATGGCTGAGCAAGACGAAGCGATCATGCGCATCGATTTGTTCGCGAATAGTGGCAAAGGAAGCGTTCTCCATCGTCGTGGTCTCTGGCTATTTGAACGTGCCGGTTTCTGGAGGCAGTTCATCGGGGATCTCAATGTCTTCCATCATGGAAATCACTGAAGTGCCACGTGCGACTGAATCGTCTACGCGGAACATGAGTTGAGGAGTTTCGCGTAGGGTGATGCGTTTAGCAATGCGCCCTTGAATGAATCCGCGTCGTTTGGTCATTTGTTCAAGCGAACGTTCTTGATCTTTATCTGCGCCGAGGATGCCTACGTAGACCATGGCCTGCTTGAGATCCGTGGTGATTTCAACGGCATTGACGGTGACTAGGGCGGTGGTGAAGTCGAAATCCTTCTGAAAGATCAGACTGATCTCTTGTTTTAGGAGTTCGTTCACACGTTTTAGACGTTGGCTCATGGCGATAGCTGGAGACTAAATTGCAGCCTGGAAGGCGTCCAGGGAACGAGAGTGAAACGTTGCGTCTAGGTGTTAGAGCGTTTGTTCGAGTCTCTCGAGTTCGTAGCACTCGATAACATCGTCCTTTTGATACTCGACGAAGTCTCCGAGGCGGACACCGCATTCGAGCCCATTGCGAACTTCCTTCACGTCTTCCTTGAATCGGCGGAGGGTTGCGAAACCGCCATCAAACACAGGCTGATCATCACGGATGACGCGGGCGCGAGCATTGCGCTGGAGGCGCCCATTCGTGACGACGCAACCAGCTACGATACCACGAGAGAGTTTGAAGACCTCGAGCACTTTAGCATGGCCCAAAGTGTTCTCGCGATGCTCAGGATCAAGCATGCCTAGCATGCCTTCCTTCACCTGATCAATAAGTTCATAGATGATACTGTAGAGTTTCACCTGAACACCTTCACGCTTGGCGACTTTCACCGCTTTGCCTTCGACTTTGACATTGAAGCCTAGCACAACGGCGTTAGATGCGCTTGCTAGGAGGATGTCAGATTCTGAAATGGCACCCGCTGCACTGTGGATAATATCTAAGCTGATCTTATCGCTCTCGATTTCAGCGAGAGCTCCTTGGATGGCCTGGGAAGATCCTTGGACATCTGTTTTGAGGACAGCCTTGAAGACCTTCTTCTCACCTTCAGCAAGATTGGTCAGCAGTGTCTCGAGGGTCGACTTTTTACGCGTGATGAGCTTTTCTTGACGCATCTCGTGCTGGCGCTCATCGCTGAGCTTCTTCGCCGCGCGCTCAGACTCCATTTCGACGAGTTCATCGCCGACATTTGGAAGCCCACTGAAGCCTAACAGTTCTACGGGCAGTGCTGGGCCGGCTTCCTTGATCGCTTCGCTTTGATCGTTGAGCAAGCTCTTCACTTTGCCGTAATACGGACCGCAGATAAACGGAGTGCCTACCTTGATCGTACCCATTTGCACAACAACAGAAGCGGTTGGGCCTTTGCCGGGCTGCATGCTAGACTCGATGATGGTGGCACGAGCAGGCACTTCTGGATTGGAGCGCAGCTCGAGCACCTCAGCTTGGAGTGCCATCATATCTAACAGTTTATCAATGCCCTCGCCAGTGGCCGCAGAAACGTCTAAGGCGATCGTATCTCCACCCCAATCTTCGGGAGCAAGATCATTCTCCTGCATCTGAACGCGCACCTTGTTGGGGTCCGCTGCAGGCAGGTCACATTTGTTGACAGCCACCATGATGGTGACACCCGCCGCTTTGGCGTGATTCATGGCCTCGATGGTCTGAGGCATGAAGCCATCGTCCGCAGCGACAACAAGGACGACAATGTCCGTGACCATGGCACCGCGGGCGCGCATCTGGGTGAAGGCGGCGTGACCTGGGGTGTCTAGGAAGGTGATATGGCCTTCCCCTACCTTGACGCTGTAAGCACCGATATGCTGAGTGATACCACCGGCTTCACCGCTGATAACACGGGCATCGCGAATACGGTCTAACAAAGAAGTTTTACCATGGTCCACGTGCCCCATGAAGGTGATGATCGGAGCGCGAAGCTTAAGCTCTTCCTCAGGCTGCTCTTCTTCTTTAGGAGCTTCGGGTTCTTCGACGACTTCTTCGACCTTGTGAACGCCTCCGCCCTTTTCGCGTTTCTCTTTCTCGAAGGAGAATCCGTAAACTTCGCACACCTTGGCTGCGACGTCTGGTTCAATTGATTTGTTAGCGCTAACAAATACTTCGAGCTTCATGAGCTCAGCGATCAGCTTAAACGGCTTCAAGCCCATCTTGTCGGCCAATTCCTTGACGATGATCGGGGGCTTGATGTTGATGATCTTCTCATCACCTCCCTCACCTTCTTCATCATCGATATCGATATCATCAGCGGGCGCTGGTTCTGGCTCCTTGGCCTTGACTAGAGACATTGCCTTCTCTGCCTTGATTGCAGAAATCGGAGGTAGAATTGAAGACGATTTCTTGGCTGCAGCCCGCTTCTTTTTGGCGGGAGCCTTCTTCTTGGCCTCTGCCTTGGTCTCAACTTCCTCGAACAGGTTGAGAGCGGCTGCCTTGCGGTCGGCGAGAGACTCCTTCTCTTCTTCGGATTCCTCTTCTTTCGCGCCAGCTTTCTTTGCCGCAGCGGTAGTTGTCTTCTTCTTGGCGGCTTTCTTCCGAACGCGCTTCTTCTTGGGTGGATCGATTAAATCGAGCACCTCTTCTTTCTCTTCAGGAGCAGCTGCCTCTGGCTTGGCTTCTTTGGAAGCCGGCTGCTCTTGATCTTCGCGTTTGGTTCGTTTCTTCGCTGCCATTCGAATGGTCGTTGTTGGGAGGAGGCCTTCATTGCACTAAGCAGTGGAGGCTTCAAATTGGTCTTTGGCGCGCTTGTGGATCGCGGCCGCTTCTTCGGCGCTGACTTCGAGGATATCAGAGATATCCTCGGGGTCGACTTCAGTGGCAATGGTCTCGAGATTTACGATGCCGTTTGTGACAAACACGTTGGCCATTTCTGGAGTGATCTCGAGTGCGGAGACAAGCGCGTCAGCCGCTTCGGTCACACGGGCCTCGAAGGCTTCGTGTGCCGATTCATCTTTATCCACTTGGACATCCCAACCCACCAACTTGGAGGCGAGGCGAGCATTCTGGCCACGTCGTCCGATGGCCTTGGAAAGTTCTTCTTCATCAACTGTAATGCTGATGCGGTGATCGTCTTCGTTGATCTGAATGGAACGGATCTGGGCGGGCTTCAGCGCGTCGGTGACGAATTCGCGGATGTCTGAACTCCAGCGGATGATGTCCACTTTCTCATTGTTCAGCTCGCGAACGATGTTCTTCACACGAGCGCCGCGCAAACCGACACACGCCCCCACGGGATCGACTTTATCGTCATCACTGTGGACCGCGATCTTTGTGCGATACCCAGCTTCACGAGCGATGGAGCGGAGTTCCACGGTGTGATCGGCAATTTCGCTGACCTCGCCTTCAAACAAGCGACGGACAAAGTTAGGATGGCTCCGGGAAAGAATGATCTCAGGTCCACGCGGTCCGTTCTCGACAGCCACGACGTAGACACGAAGCCGGTCACCTACGTTATACTCTTCAGTACTAACGCGCTCACGAGAGGGCATGATACCTTCAAATTTACCAAGGTCGATCATGACATCCGACTTCTCAAAACGACGAACGGTGCCACTGACAACCTCGCCAGCACGGTCCTTAAACTCGTCATAGATCATCGCCTTCTCTGCTTGGCGGAGACGCTGCATGATTGCTTGCTTGGCCGTCTGAGCGGCAATACGTCCGAAATCTTTTGGCGTGACTTCCACTTCGATCTCATCACCCAACACGGCATCTGGCTTGATCTTAAGCGCTGTGCCCATGTCGATCTCGTCATAGGGGTGCTCAACGTCATCCACAGCGATGAGATGTGCGAAAGCCTTGATCGAACCCTTCTTGGGATCGATCTTTACTTCAAGCTCGCGTGCCCTACCAATCACGCTTTTGCGAGAGGCAGACAGCAATGCAGATTCGACGGCTTCGACCATCGTTTCGCGGTCAATGCCCTTTTCTTTCTCATAATACTCAAAGAGTGCTAGGAGTTCGCTCGTCATGTCTATTTGCTGTATCTAAAAACTAGAAAAGAGCGGGGGTATCCCCACTCTCTTCCGAAAGGCCAAACTACGCTGCTGGCGTAGAAGTCAAGAGTTATCAGGGAGCGAGGTTATACACGAATGCGAGGCAGAGCAAGGGGGGAATAGTAGAGCTGTTCCGCCTCTTGGGGCCCTGTAGTGGCCTGGCTTCGTTAGCGTTGTAAAAGGCACCCTTGCTCGGTTGACCGCATGGCCTGAGGGAGGTCTGCGAAGACGGTCTCGGAGATTAGTGCACCGTTTGACCTGTAGCGGAGGAGGGAAGCCTCGAGTACCGTCCCTGCGGCTGCAGGATGCTGCGCCCTATCCAGGTGAAAGAGGAGGCGGTAGTTGGCTGTCTTGAGAGGAAGCTGCCCAGTGAGATCGAGGCCCAATTCGACCGGAAGCACTTGACCTTGCCCGGATTGGCGTGCCGGTCCCAAGGATAGGCGGCGTTCGCCGGTCAGGAACCGATTGTATTGGTCTGGGCCCTCCTGGGGAGCTGGGCCGCTGCGTGCTACTGAGTCGAACAGAATTGGCGAATAGGTCTTCCTTGGGGTGGCTTCGATACGGAGCCGGATGGCTGATTGGCAGGTGGATTGTAGCTTGAGGCGCAGTGTTAGTAGCGGTTGGTGATCCGGGAAGACTGCCAACGTGCTTGCCCAGCGGCCGCGTTGGAATGGTGTCACAGCGGATTCGCGAAAGAGCACGTAGCATTTCCCTGCGTCGCCCCATTCGGAGCCATAGCTATTCACGGCAATGAAGGCGCCGCGTTCCCAGTCGGCCAAGGTGACGTCGCCATCCCCATCGAGATCGAGATCGTTGGTGAGGCGGCCATCTCCATTCATGTCATGGCCCACGCGATTATCGTAGCCGACGTAGGTCATCACATGGCCTTTGCCGTTCCTGCCCCATCGAAGGACGAGAAGCTTCCCTTCCTCATGCTGTCCTTTTGGAATGGAGAGCTGTTCAAAGCCACGGAGACGGCCTTCGATGCCAAAGAGTTCGCCTCGGCTAAGTCTCTCTTTGATGATTAACAGTTGCGCTTCGTTGTTGAGGGGAAACGAACGGTAAGACCGAACGCGTTGCTTCATGGCGCTATAGTAGAGTGCGTAGCCAGTGGGCCATTCGCCAAGTGAAGGCGTTGTGGTGTAGTCGGTGACCCTTGGTATACCGATGGCGCGTGCGAGGTGCCAGCCCTCAACAAGCTCTGCGCCGCGATTCCCTCCACGATTGAGGAAGTTCCAAACGAAAAGCCCGGCGAACTGATTGTGAGGTTCGGCTGCGCTAGAACCGTGATGGCGGTTCCACGCGTAGGTCATCATGGTCGACAAGCCCACGTCCTGAGCACAGGATTCGTGAGTTTGTCGAATGATAGGAGGGAAAGCGGGCGAGAGACTGTTGTCGACACGCTCTGGTAGTTCGGCGGCGCTCAGGCAACGAAGAATCGCGAGCCAACAGATGAGGGCCAACCGCATGGCTGCTGTCTTAAAGGATCATCCCGGCGGCGACCGTTTGATTCGTTTGTTCATCGATCAATACAAAGCTGCCCGTCGCTCGGTTGTTTTGATAGGGGTCAGACGCAATTGGTTTTGACGTGCGTAGGCTGATTCGACCAATGTCGTTTAACTGAAAAGTCAGGTCGTCTTCGATCTTGTGCAGGTTGTTGATGTTCATCTTGTACTTCACCTCTTTTACCATTGCTTTGACCTCGTTCGTGGTGTGGCGGAGAACATATTTACCACGGACAGCGAGAGGGGCCTCCGCCGAGAACCAACATATCATCGCCTCGATGTCCTGAGTAGATTCGGGTGGATTGTTCGGTTTGGCGATGAGATCTCCTCGGCTGATATCGATCTCATCTTCTAACCGAATGGCAACGGACATTGGGCTGAACGCTTCATCGACTTCTTTCTCGTCAGCATAGATTGCTTTGATCTTGCTCGTAAATCCGGAGGGTTGTACCACGATGTCGTCTCCAGGTTTGAAGACTCCGCTGGACACTCTGCCAGCATAGCCGCGGAAATCGTGATACTCATCGGAATGAGGACGGATCACCCATTGCACCGGGAAGCGCGCGTCGACGTGATTGCGATCGGAACCGATATAAACGGTTTCCAAGTGGTAGAGAAGTGACGGTCCCTGATACCAGGGCATCTTGTCAGACTTGTCTACCACATTGTCACCGTTCAGGGCGCTAATGGGAATGAAGCTGACATCGACAATATTGCGCAATCGAGAGGAGAACTGTTTAAACTGGTCGACGATTTTCAGGTAGGCTTCCTCGCTGTAATCGACAAGATCCATCTTATTAACGGCAATGACCACATGCTGAATACGCAGCAGACTTGCGATAAACGAGTGTCGGCACGTTTGCTCGATCACGCCGTGGCGAGCATCGATCAGGATAATAGCCAAGTTTGCAGTTGATGCGCCCGTGACCATATTACGGGTATACTGAATATGTCCCGGAGTATCGGCAATAATGAACTTACGTCGTGGTGTTGCGAAGTAACGATAGGCCACATCGATGGTGATTCCCTACTCGCGCTCAGCCCGGAGACCATCTGTGAGTAATGCTAGGTTTACATTCTCGTCGCCACGCTTTTTGCTGGATGCCTCCACGGCAGCCATTTGATCCTCGAACGTATTCTTACTGTCGTAAAGTAAGCGGCCAATCAGAGTGCTCTTGCCATCATCGACACTGCCTGCAGTTGTAAATCTAAGTAAATCCATGAAATCGTTGTCTAAAAGTAACCTTCCTTCTTTCTATCTTCCATTGCGGTTTCCGATCGCTGGTCGTCGGCGCGAGTGCCCCGTTCGGTTTGGCGTGCAGTGGCCACTTCTTGAATGATCTTGTCTAGGGTGTCGGCATCTGACTCAACAGCGCCCGTGCACGTCGCGTCACCAATGGTGCGAAAGCGAACGACTTTCTCTTCGGCCAATTCACCAGGTTGTGGCGAGACATACTTACATTCGGCGAGCAGGGCATTGCCTCGTTTGATCACGTTGCGCTTGTGTGAGAAATAGAGATTCGGGAGTTCAATCTCTTCGCGTTGGATATACATCCAAATATCCATTTCCGTCCAATTGCTCAGGGGAAAGACGCGGAAGTGCTCTCCATGATGTTTCCGTCCATTAAAGATATTCCATAATTCAGGGCGTTGATTCTTGGGGTCCCATTGGCCGAACTCATCTCTTGCAGAGAAGAATCGCTCTTTGGCCCTGGCTTTCTCTTCATCACGACGGCCGCCACCGAGCGCCGCATCATATTGATGCTCTTCTACGGTATCCAGCAGAGTGACGGTTTGTAGCATGTTTCGACTAGCGTCAGGGCCGGTTTCTTCACGGACGCGCCCTGCATCGATGGATGCTTGGACAGAACCCACAATCAAACGGGCACCCAAGTTCTCGACGAAGCTATCGCGATAAGTCATTGTTTCTGGGAAATTATGCCCAGTGTCAATGTGGACTAAAGGGAAGGGGATCTTGGCGGGCCAGAAGGCTTTGCGAGCGAGCCAGGCCATGACAATCGAGTCCTTGCCGCCTGAGAATAGCAGTGCAGGATTCTCGAATTGCGCGGCGGTTTCTCGAAGCACATAGATGGCCTCAGCTTCGAGTTGAGCTAATTGGTCAATCGTGTAGTTCATGAATGAGCGATGCGTGGGCTGACCACGTCGATGAGTTGTTGGGTGGCTTCTTCAATAGAAAGTGTTTCGGTGTCGAGAATGAGATCGGCGTTGTCAGGCTGTTCAAAGAGAGAATCCTTGCCGGTAAACTGTTTTACTTCGCCGCTCTTGGCTTTGGCATAAAGGCCCTTCACATCGCGTTCTTCGCAGGCTTCATACGAGGCCTTGATATAAACCTGCAAGAGATCCGTTCCGATGATATCTTGTGCAATTGATCGGAGAGCATTTGTGGGGGTGATAAACGAAGCGATGGTGATTACTCCAAGATTGCGGGAGAGCTTGGCGATCTCCGAGATGCGTCGGATATTCTCTTCTCGGTCTTCCAGACTAAAACCTAGGTCGCGGTTAATTCCGTGGCGAATGTTGTCGCCATCCAGAACCTGCGTTA
>JAACDM010000030.1 GCA_009936795.1 Verrucomicrobiaceae bacterium
AAATGTCTGTGTTGTCGCGGGAGAAGCCACAGTAAGTGCAGTTATTCACGCACTCGTTAGACACGTAGAGCGGAGCGAAGAGCCGCATCGTCTTGCCGAAGTTCTGGCGCGTCTTCCGCTGGGCCTCATTCACAAGCCCCTCGAGCTCGCCGGGAGATTTGGGAGCGAGGAGATTCTCGAAGCGACGTAAGAGCGGGGATCGCTCGTTGGGAAGGCGGTTGAAATGGGGAACAAAGGACACGGTAGAGACCAACGCGGTGGCTTGGGATCTACCGCCAGCGCCATGGGAAATGCAAGGGCGGAGAGCCGCTTCCGTTACTCCGTGGCGATCCAGCAGTATTGGTAGCCTGAGAGCGGGATGTTTTTCGCCTCGTGATCGATGAAGAGCCCATCGGCGAGATTGCGGAGTTTGTGGTGGGTCTCGCTGTTCCAGTTCAGAGCAGCGAAGACAGTCGTCATTAGAACAGGCTGAGCTTCGGCCGTCACGTTGAAGAGGCAAAGTATACGCTGGCTGCTGTCCTTGGCGATTCTGACAAAGGCAAAGACATGGTCTCCGATATTGAGTGTTTCCTGAAGGGCATCAGGATGGAAGGCGGGATAATTGGCGCGGCGGCGGAGGAGGGCACGGATCGCTTCGAAGATCTTCGAAGCGTTGCCATCCTCTTGGGTGATGAGATCCTCGACGTCTTGTTTGTTCCAGCGTTTGCGATTGATGGCGCGGCAGTGGCCGTGTTCTTGAACACCTTGGAGGTCATTCTCGGTGCCTATCAGGCTGTTAAAGTAGAGGGCGGGAATGCCGCGCATGGACACGGCGACGGCCTGTGAGCAGAGGAAACGTTGGCGGCCAAGGGCAGGGTCCTGTGCGTGTGAGAGGGCGGAGGCATACGTGATGTTGAGTTCGTAGGGGCTCTCCGAACCATCTTCCGTCCGGCGCATGCTGACATGGCCATGGCGCTGCTCGACTTCTTCTACTAGCCATTCAAGATCTTCGTGGGGAAGTAGGCCGTGCAGCGGACGCACGCCGATGCCGTCATGGGAAGCCGTGAAGTTGAGAAAGGTGGTGCCTTCTTCGAGTGGAGGCAACGAGGTCGCCCATTGGCGTAGTTCGGCGCAGGTGCCTCTCAGCATACTGTAGAGCAGAAGTGGTGGTAGGCTGAACTGATAGACCATGTGGGCCTCGTCTCGTTGCCCAAAGTAACTGATGTTCTCTTCGTGCGGGACGTTTGTCTCTGTGAGGAGAATCGTTTGCGGAGCCACCATGTCGACCAGGTCACGGAAGAGTTTGACGATCTCATGAGTCTCCTCGAGATGGATGCACGAGGTATTAGCGCGTTTCCAGAGAAAAGCGACCGCGTCCAAGCGGATGATCCGCATGCCTTTCGAGATGTAAAAGAAGAGGATATCAATGAACTCGAACAGGACGTTGGGATTCTGCCAGTTCAGGTCGACCTGATCAGCACTGAACGTGGTCCATACGTGTTGCTTGCCATCTCGAGTCAGCACATTGGTGAGCAGAGGCGAGGAGCGTGGACGGACGACTTTGGAATGGTCCTCTTCTGGATCGGCGTTTATGAAGTAGTGGTTGTACGGTTCGATTCCCTGCACGAAGTCTTGAAACCAAGGGCTCTCAGAGGAGCAATGGTTGAGGACGAGGTCGAACATCATTTGGAAGCTTTGGGAAAGAGCTTCGATGTCCTGCCAGTCACCATAGCGTGAGTCGACCTTTCGGTAGTCCACCACGGAGAAGCCGTCATCGGAGGTCCAGGGGGAGAAGGGGAGAATGTGGACCGTGCGGAAGGCCCCAGGCAGGCGTTTTTCAAGGAAGCGCTTGAGCGTGACGAGCGGGCGCTCACCCTCGCATTGAACGATGTCGGCGTAGGTGATGAGCAAGGTGTCTTTCTCCGTCCAGCGCTCCGTTAGCGGAACGACGTTGATGCCGACGCCGTAGCGTCCGATCATCATGTGAAGGCGCTCAAGCAATTCAGGAGCACGATCGCCATACAATTTCACCAAGCGCTTGCGAATGCGCTCCATGGATTCTTGGGAAACGATCTTCATGAGGGAAGGCTTTGCATGAGGGCCTGGAGCGTGGCCCGGAGGCCAGTGTAGCCGAAGTGTTGCTTTGCAAGAGCGTAGTTGTGGTCGACCATGGCTCGCTGGGCCTCGGGGGCTGCCATGAGTTGCTGCACTTCCCCGACGGTTTCTTTGGCAACGAAGCCGTCGATGGAGATCACGCGAAAACCCTTGGGTTCGATGTCTTCGACATAGACCGCGTATCGATTGACCAGCACGGGTTTCCTAAAATAGAACGCCTCCAAGAGCGCGTTGCCAAAGCCTTCGTAGAGGCTTGGAAAGGTCACGAGATCTGCTTGGGGATAGATATCCCACAGCGTGTAGCATTTCTTGCCGTGGGCGTCCGTCTGACGTTCTTCGCTGATGCGTTCGGCTACGCAGCGCAGGTCGACGCCTTCCGCGCCGGCAATCTCTACGAGTTGGTCGTGGTAGGCGTAACCCTCGTCACCGGCGTCATGGGAGATGACGACTTTGTAGCGAGGATCCTTGAGCATGCCGATAAGTTTGATCGTGTGCTCAATGCCTTTGCGCGGGACGATACGCGTCGGTTGCAGCACAAGAATGTCGTCGTCAGCAAGGCCGATCTGTTGCCGGAAATCGGCACTGTAGTCATCGGGTTGAGGAGGTGGAGACTCGAATTGAAAGACGTTTGGAACTAGCATCGACCCCAAGCCCTTGCGGAAGGCGAGTGCTGTCTGGGCTGATGAATTGATTACCGCATGGCGAATATTTGGCAGCGATGGCGGGAAAGCAGCATCGAGGTGATCCTTGACAGCCGTGATGCTGAAGCGCTCACGTTCCCAGTAGAAGTCGTGGTGGTGGGCGATGGCGGGTAGCTGCGTCTCGGCGAGAAACTCGGTGATGGCGAGCCCCAGCGGAAGGTGCATGGGAATGGTGAGCGCGTTTTGAGGGATGAGGAGATCGATTTCGTAGGTCTCAACGAAGCGGTAGAGGGTCGTTTTCAGATAATCAGCCAGGGTACGGATCCGTTCGGAAATGACCTTATCGCGGTGTTGGCGCCCCCAGATTCGTTCGGAAATCCAAACGTTCTCGGGATTGCCAAAGTAGGCTTCGGGCACGCAGAAACTCAGGGTGGGGTCACGATCACTCCGGCCGCTGTACCAGAAACACTGGTGACCTTCCTCAGACAGGACCTGTGCCCACTTCGCTGCCTCTAACGAAACGCCATCCGTGCCTGCAAACCTCGTTGAAATGAATCCTATCTTCTGAGCCATGAAACTTTGGGGGATTGCCTTCTTGTAGCTAGAGTGATTACGGCTGGAGTAAAGCGGCAATCCACCGCAGGGTAAAAGGCGATTACTGTGCCAAACGTTGAACAAATTCAGATTTACAGAAGGAACGTGCTTTCTAAGCTGAGGCCGAACGATGGCAGATCCTCCTTCTACTCCCGGCGCCAGACGGCGTTTGGCCATCGTGCACTACCATTTCAAGCCGGGTGGGGTGACCACAGTGGTCGAGCACACCTTGGCAGGGTTGATGGTGTTCGCCGATGCGGAGGTGGTGATTCTCACGGGTGAGCCATACTCAGGCAAGGGGCTAACGAATGTGTATCACGTGCCTGGGCTTTCCTATGATTCGTTGGATGAACAACGGTCAACACCTGAAGAGCTGGCAGAGGCCCTGCACGAGTTTGCTCGGGCTGGCCTCGATGGGGAATTGCCCGAAATCTGGCATTGTCATAATCATGCCTTGGGTAAGAACAGCGCACTCCCTGGGGCGTTGGGTCTGCTGGCGCAGGCTGGACAGCGATTGTTTCTCCATGTGCACGACTTTGCTGAGGATGGTCGGCCAGAGAATTTCAAGGTCCTCCGGGGCTCTGGTCCTGCCTACCCGGTATTGCCGTCGGTTCACTATGGCACGATTAACTCTCGGGACCGCGGCTTGCTGATCGATGCGGGTGTTCCGAAGTCGAGGGTTCACGACCTCGCGAATCCGGTGGTCGCCCATAGCGAGGACCGTCATGCGACAGGAAAGCGACCTATTGTTCTCTATCCAACTCGTGGGATTCGACGTAAAAATATTGGGGAAGCTGTTTTGTTAGCGGCTCTGTGCCGTGATCGGGCTTTCGTCGCAACGACGCGTGTCCCAGACAACCCGCAGTGGCAGGGTGTTCACGATGAGTGGGTTTCCTATGCAGCGGAGAATGCGCTGCCCATCGGCTTTGGGGTGGTGGGAAAACAGAGTCCGGAGCGTTTAAAGCTTTCGTCAGAAACCGGCCGATCATTGAAGGCTTGGTTAAGTGCGGCTGCCTGTGTGCTCACGACTAGTGTGGCCGAGGGGTTTGGGTTGGCCTATGTGGAGTCTTTGCTCGATGGTCTGCCTTTGTTAGGAAGGGATTTGCCAGAGATCACGCGAGACTTTGTCGATCAGGGCCTGGCATTCCCGGGACTCTATCAAGCCTTGCGTGTTCCGATCTCTTGGATAGATGAAGATGCGCTGAGTGATTTGGTCGAGGAACAATTGACTACTGTTTTTGAGGCGTATGAGAAATCGCTCCCACCAGGTGCGGTTTCTCGGGCGCTTTACGCGATGGTGGATCGTCATCAGCGCGTTGATTTCGGGCGCTTGACGGAGCCCTTTCAACGTGTGGTGATTGATAGGATCATTGCCGATCCCTCTGCGGCAAAGAAGATCATTGTAGAAACTCCAGGGGCGCTCGTGAATGTGATTTTCTGGCTGGATAGCTGGTTCGAGGAAGGGCTTGAAATCCCCAAATTGAATGAACAGCGCCGCCTTCTGCGCAAGATGTCTTCGCCTCGTGCTTACACCGAGCGGCTCACTTCTGCCTACGATGTCCTGGAGAATGAGCCTGTTGCGGACTCGGACGCTAGCCTCGAGTCCGATGTGGGTGTAGGTATACTAGAGGCGTTTCTTTCCCCTGAGAGGTTTCACCTCCTCCGGTCTTAGTTGTATGGTATCTCTGATAGAATCCCTCACCCATCCCCTTGTGATGCAACCCACCGGGGAGACGTCAAGAATGGCTCCGCTAGCCGGAATCAAGGCGGTCGTCTTCGATATCTACGGTACCCTGCTCATCTCTGGTTCCGGTGACACCGGACTGAGCTGCGATGAATCCACAGCCGAGGCGGCGATGACGGAAGCATTCAACGCGGAAGGAATCGTGACGACGCCCACTATGGAGTTGGCCAAAGGGAGACAGCGGCTCATCTTGCAAGAACATTCCCGTTTAAAAGCGGCGGGCACAGAGTTCCCTGAAGTGGAGATCCGCGAGATCTGGAAACGTCTCCTTGCTGAATCACATTTCACCATTCCAGATGATCTGCTAGAGCGGGTTATCATGCGTCACGAGTGCGTGGTCAATCCTGTCTGGCCGATGGCTGGGGCGAAAGAGCTGCTCACCGAGTGCCAGAATCGCGGGCTATCCATGGGAATCATTTCCAATGCGCAATTCTACACGCGACCGCTTGTTGAGTATTTGTTAGGTGGGGCGGTGGAGGATCTCGGGTTTCGTAAGGATTTGTGTCTCTGGTCTTTCAAGGAACGAGAAGCTAAGCCGTCTCGAGAGCTCTTTGCCAGGCTTGGTGCCTTGCTGGAGCGGGAGGGGATCGCGTCGGGTGAGGTTCTCTATATCGGAAATGATATGCGCAATGATGTCGCGCCGGCTGCGGCTCAGGGATTTCGCACGGCTCTCTTTGCGGGAGATGCCCGCTCGCTTCGTAAGCGGGAGGATGATGGTCTCACGGTGAGACCGGATCTCATTTTGACGGACCTGGATCAATTGATCTCCTGCCTTTCTTGAATGATGGACTTTCGGTGACCGCTTAACTAACGTTGGTCATGCCTGCGTCGAATTCAGCTGTGGAGACCTACCTTGCTAAGGCGGCGAGGCGTCGACAGTGGGTCGAGTTCGGCCGTCAGGTCGTATGTATGCTCTGGATCCTTGGAGGGCTCTTTTTGATTTGGCTTTTGGTTGCTCGGCTTTCTGCAGTGATTTCAGATAGACATGCCGTGGCTCTCCTAGGTGGTCTCCCCGTGGTTGCGGGGATTCTTGCCTGGTTCACCCATCGAAGAGTTTCAGAGAAAGAGGCCGCGACGGTGGTTGATCGCTATGAGGGCAACCACGATCTCTTTCTCACGGCGATGCATTTGAATGAAAGCTCGGGTGACTACCAAGAGCAGATTCGCGAACGAGCAGAGGCGAAAGCAAGCGTGGAAGCCCCGCTTGGAAAGATGATTCCGTGGGCTTGGCAGAAACCGTGTTTTCGGTTGTTAGGTGGACTGCTAGTGCTGGTCGTCGCTCTTCTCTTTCTACCTCAGCTGGACCCCTTTGGGAAAGAGGAGATACGAGACTGGTTGACCAAGCAGGAGGAACGCCTGGAAGAGCTTCGGAAGAGGAACGAGGAAGCCCGTGCTTTGCTGAAGCCAGAGGACACTGAGCAGCGAGGGGAAGAGATCGCTCAGGCGCTCTCCAAGCTTGAACAAACGTTTCAGCTAGCGCGTCCTGAGCAGCAGGAAGCCACGCGCAAGGCGTTGCGGGACCAGCAGAAAGAGTTAGGCAAGTTTTGGCAACAGCTCGACGACGAGAAGCTGACCAAAGCGCTCGATAAAGAGAGCGACCGCTGGCAGAAGATCGGACAGACCGAGGCTTCGATGTCGCCTGACGCGAAGGCTATGCGGGATGAGCTTCGGGAGATGCTTCGCAGTGGCGATGCCAAGAAGCTGCAGGATCGCCTGGCGGAAATGCTAGAGAAAGTTGAGAAGCAGCAGCAACAGAATCAGAGTGGGGAATCTAGCGAAGAGCAAGCGGCGCTGAAGGACAGTTTGCAGGAACTCGCCAGCGCCATTTCAGCGGTGTCGCCATCGGATCCGCTCAAAGCAAGTTTGCAGCGTGCGATTGAACAGATGCAAATGGCTCAGAACCCAGATTTACAAGATCAAGCCATGGAAGGTGCGCAACAGTCCATGGAGCAATTGCAGAAGCAGATTGAGTCTCTAGCCGAACAGTTAAAGCAGTTGAATGACTTGGAATCTGGTATGGATGCTGCTCAGCTCGCCCAGCAGCTTAATGAGCTTGGGCAAATGTCGGGCCAGGAGCCGGGAGGCAAGGGCATAAAGAGCTACGCTGATCTTTACAAACAGCTTCTCGCCGAGTCGCAGGGAGGTGGAGGTCCAGGGATGCGAGGACAAGGTACGGGCGAGGGTGGGGTGGCCCCGGAGGATGTCAGCTTGGCCACGGGTTTTAAGAAGGAGCAGTCGCCGTCACATCTTGTGGCTGGGAAGACCTTGCTACAGTGGCAGACGAAAGAAGCCTCGGAGGCGGGGCAGGCAACGGACGCTTATCAGGAGTCTATCCAGCAGCTCAAGCAGGGCTTGAGTGAGGCTATTCGTCAGGAGAAAGTGCCTGCAGGTTACCATGATCAGATTCAGCGCTATTTCGATACGTTAAAAGAAGAGCCTGCGCCCGATGCGGATGGCCTTGACTGAGTCCATGGGCTCGCACACCATCCGGGCTTGTGAAATGGAAATGGATCGAGCTTCATAGCAAACCGTGGTTCTGGGGCAGCCTTGCTGGCCTCTTCGCATGCGTGATTTGTGCCTGGTGGTTTATGCAACCACGAGTGCCTCGACTCACAATTTACTGCGCCCATGATTCCGTTTACTCTGCGGAGGTCTTGGAACGGTTCAGAAAAGAGACCGGGATCAAATTCGACGTTAAATATGACACCGAGGCTACCAAGTCGCTTGGCTTGGTCGAGTTGATTCTCCAAGAGAAGGACGCCCCACTCTGTGATGTCTTTTGGAACAACGAAGTGCTGGGTACGCTGCGGTTGCAAAGCGCACAAATGCTAGAGCGATACAAGAGTCCGCGTTATGCAAAAGTCCCAGATCAGTTCAAAGACGAAGCCGGATTCTGGACGGGGTTCGGTGCTCGGTTGCGTGTCTACATCACCGATCCGAGTCGTCTAGCTGCCACACAGGAGGCGATCGATCAGCGCTTGGAGACTCCCGACCTCTCTGAAGTGACTATTGCAAAGCCTCTCTATGGAACCACGCTCACGCACTACACTGCTCTCTGGCAGTCTTGGGGAGCAGATGCGATGAAAGCATGGCACAAGAGTATCTCTGATCGGGGGATCATTGAGGTTAGTGGGAATGCGGTCACGCGAGCGATGGTTGCTGAAGGTGTTTGTGATCTCGGCTTCACCGACACCGATGACTACTTTGTCGCCAAGCAACGGAGACAGAATGTGGGAATGTTGCCTGTGCGTTTGCCTTCAAGCGAAGTGATCTGCATTCCAAACACCGTTTGTCTAATTAGTGATAGTGATAGACCGAAGCAGGCGCGCAAGTTGATCGATTTTCTGTTGACGGCGAAGACGGAAGTAGAACTTGCGAATTCGCAATCCAGGCAGATTCCGCTCGGGCCTGTCGATGAAACCACGCTGCCCGAAGATGTCCGGAAACTCATGCCCTTGACCAAGGAAGCGCTAGATATGTCTAGCTTGCGTGAGCATGCTGATGCTTGCTTGACGTGGTTGAAGGGAATCTACACGCACGGTTAGTTTACCACTCGCCGCCGAAGAGCTGGGTCCATTGACAGGTCTGACAGTTTTTATCCTGGCACTGCGCAAAGTCTTTCTCGATAGAACCTTTAAGGAAATCACGTGCTTTTGACTTGGGCGTGGGAGGTGTTTCTACCCAATCATGTCCCACGCGGTAGCGATTGAGAGGCGTGAGATGAAGGGGCGTGTCCGTCGAACCTGTTTCTTCCTTCTTAGGAATCAATAGCAAACTTGCCAGCGCAGCTGGAGCGAGCAAGGTTAGCCAGAATCGAGGCGACACGACTGTCGTTTCTCAGTTCTCTGGGAGTTCGTCGAGAGCTTTATTCGCGTCTTTCAAAGCTCGTTCTGCTTTTTCCAATTCTCGTAGAAGTTGATCAAGTTGCTCTGACTTCGGCTCGATTGGGGTCTGCGGGTTTCCAAGCCATTCAAGCACAAGGCTAGAAGGAATGGCGTAGGTCTTTACTCGACCAGAGCGTGCGATGTTAATTCCCAAGATGCGTCCTTCAAGATCCACCACGGGGCCACCCATGCGGAACGGGGCCAACCCGATATCGTGTTGCCAAACCTTGGGGTAACCCGTTCGATGCTTGCTTGTCGCTCCGCCTAGTAGGTCCATTGCGTGAGCGCGGTCAAACAGATCTCCAGCTTCTTCACGACTGCCCAGGACGACGCTCGCCTCTGCCTGTTTCCTGCCGCGTCGGTAACCTACCCGGATCGCCTTGCCTGGCTTCAGCATGCTGACATGCTCAGCGAACGTTTGAACGGTCGAGAAAGTCTTGCCATCGATGCTGAGAAGGACGTCGCTGTTTCTTAGGCCAGCTTCGGATGCGGCACTGTCTTCTTTCACCTCCCGTATCTCCAATCCCCCTTGGAAACCGTCGATGGAGATGCCCAGGTAGCCTTGGTCTTGTCCAGAGAGATCGCGGACGCCCACACTCACGATGCCCACACCACTGACATCACCACCAGGGCTTGGTGTGGCGATGAGACTGCCGATGATGGGAGCAGTGTTCGTGAACTCGGGCACGCGAAGTCCTGTGCGCTTTACCCGCAGAAAGGCGACGTCATGCTTAGGAAACGAGCGCTCGATGCTGGCTCGATGGTATGTGCCATCTCTAAACTGACAGCGAACGGACCGGCCTTCGACTTCGCTAGCTTTGGTTAGGATGAGCCCGTCCTCAGAGACGACCGTGCCGAGAGCGAGTCTCTGCTCCTTCTCGAGGATCCAAACGGTACCTTTACTGGCGTCTGCAACCGTGGGCTTGAAGGCATTAAGAATTTCTAGCAGTTGCGCTTGGTTCGCTTTCTCTTCTTCGGAGGGGCGCAAGGTCAAGAGGTCAAGGAGAGAGCCTCTTTTCTCCGCCAGTGTCGCGCCGGACAATGAGATCAGCAAGAAGGCGGCGATTGTGAACGAACGTTTCATGGTCTTAGTGATTGGGCTCGTTGAGGAAATCGCTGCGGCGTTTCAGCTTGATGGTGAGGGACTCTGTGATATCGCTAACAGCGGGTTTGACTTCTAACGTAACCTTATCATTCGGTATTGAAATATCTGAGCCGCTGCAGAAAGCGACGCCCGGGACGACCATCGAGGATCACAATTCGATCTCCCTTAAGGATCCCCGATATTTGTGCGGGCGAGCCCTCGACTACGGATAGGACATCTGCTGTTTCGGATTGGGGATCGATCTGGATGCCTAGGAATCCTTGCTCGCGGCGATTCCAGTCATAGAGTCGGCCTACAACTTTGCCGCGCTGCATGAGCTTCCATTGATCTTTGAAAGCACTGATGGGGGCATGTCGGTTCTCTGATAGGCTGATGCCAATGGAAGAGTGGATGCCGATCAGGCGGCCCTGGAGGTCTAGCAAAGGTCCTCCTGAATCCCCCCCCCGACCAGGGTAGAGTCTGTGAGAAGAAATCCATTCTCTTCAAGCGAGAGCAAGCGGCCCAACCGAACCGGTGGCGTGCGGTCTTTGACGAATCCGCCAGGATGTCCCATGGCGAGGCACCATTGTCCTTGTTCCAGTGCCGTGGCGTCTCCGAGAGGCACATGCGGAAAGCTTCGGTTGTTGACCTCAACTTGAATCATACCGGCATCGAGTGAGCGATAAGCGCCCAAGGTCTTTCCTGGTAGGCGTTCACCCCCGAGCATGATCACGGTGATGTCGCGGTCGCTTTCACCGCTGACGTGGGCAGCGGTCAGAATGAGTCCGTCTGCG
>JAACDM010000257.1 GCA_009936795.1 Verrucomicrobiaceae bacterium
GCCCTAACTCGACGCACGATGCTTCGTGGTCTGGGAGTGACCATGGCCCTTCCATGATTGGAATCGGTTCCGGCATTCGTAGAGGCTGCGAAACCCAAGACACCGGGTGCAGACGCGCCATTAAGAATGGGCGTGCTCTTCGCCGGAAACGGATTTCATCGAGCAAAATATCGGGCAGAAGTTGAAGGGAAGGAGATGAAGTTTGGCGGGGTCCTTGATCCGCTCGATCCCTATCGGGAAAGACTTCTGTTTATTCAGGGCCTCTTCAATGCCGAAGCCCTTAAGGGAAGTATTCACAGCGCCCAAACGGGGAATTTGCTATCCGGGGCACCGCTTTCTTCAGGCGGCGCGATCCGGTCGGGAACGAGTTTCGATCAAGTCATCGCCCAGCGCTCCGGACGCGCCACGAAGTTACCCAGCCTGGCTCTGGGTTGTGAGAAAGCGAACCCATCCGTGCATCAGAATTATACGATGCTCTACAGCTCGCCCATCTTGTGGACCACGCCGACGACGCCGATACCCTTGGAGTTGTATCCCGCTCTAGCATTTGATCAGTTGTTCAAGACAAGCGCAGACGAGAATGATCGTAGCGTGCTGGACGCGGTACTAGACGATGCCAAGGATCTTCGGCGGAAGATCAGTTCTAACTGATCAGCAGAAGTTTGACGAGTATCTCAATTCCGTGCGGGAAGCGGAGCGTCGGATCGAGGATGCGGGCACCCGGGGCGAACTCCAAGGCTGGCGTCCGACACTGGACAAACCGAATATCACGCGCCCTCCCGACGGCATTCCGCAAGACATCGGCAAACACAAGCGCCTAATGCGCGACATCCTGGTCTTGGCTTTTCAAACGGACACCACTCGAGTTTGCACTTTCAAGCTGAACAATGACCATTCGTCATTGCGGTTCCCCAGCCTGGGGGTCGACTACATGATTCATCATCTTTTGTCTCACACGGACACCGCCGACTGGCTCAAAGTGAATCATTTCTTCTTTCAACAACTGGCTTACATTTGCAAGAAGCTGGACGCGATTCAGGAGGGCGAGCGCACAGCGTTGGACAATTCCATGCTCATGATGTGTTCGAGCATGTTAGTCGGCAGCCACGATGCTTCGCAGCTTCCGGTTGTGATCGTCGGCGGTGGTGGTGGCAGGTTGGAGGGAGGCCGCATCCTGGACTATCGCGATAAGCCTAACCGCCAGATGTGCAGTTTGTTCTTGTCGCTCATGGACAAGTTCGACATTCGGCTAGAGCGCTTCGGAGATTCCGCTACGCGGCTTGCTGAAGTGTAGCGGACTGATCAGTCGATGCCGTTCCCTGGCTGTTGAAATCGCAAGGTTGGTCCGACGGGAAGCCGATACCGGGAATAGGATTCGTTCAGATCGGCAGATGCTGGGATCGGCGAGGGGCGTAATTGAAGATGTTTTAAGTTTCTGTGAGTTATGGTCAATCGTCGTACACTTTCACATCAAATTGAGTGTTCAGTGAGGATTTTTGACATCACGTTTCCATGCACGTCGGTCAATCGCATGTCGCGTCCGCCGTAACGATAGGTCAGCCTCTCATGATCCATGCCAAGTTGGTGCAACACCGTGGCCCAGAGATCATACACCGTGGCCTTGTCTTCGACGGCATGGTACCCCAGGTCATCGGTGGCCCCGTGCACGCTGCCCCCCTTGATTCCCCCGCCGGCCATCCACAGACTAAAACCATAAGGGTTGTGATCGCGGCCATTACTGCCCTGTGAAAAGGGCGTACGACCAAACTCACCGGTAAAAATAATCAAGGTGCTCTCCAGCAGGCCACGCTGTTTGAGGTCTTTGATGAGGGCCGCAATGGGCTGGTCGACCTGGCGGGCCATTTCCCGATGACCATGGGGCAGGTTGCCATGTTGATCCCAGGGGTTGGCCCGTTGCCCGTCTCCGTTGAAGTTGGAGCAAGACAACTCGACAAAGCGCACTCCCTGTTCCACCAGGCGGCGAGCCACCATGCACTGATGCCCATAACCGGCCACCAGCGGATCTTCGTGCTCGAAGCCATAAGCCCGTTTGAGATAGGCCGGCTCTTTGTCGAGGTCCATCAATTCAGGTACCGCCGATTGCATGCGAAAGGCGGTTTCGTAATTTTTAATA
>JAACDM010000258.1 GCA_009936795.1 Verrucomicrobiaceae bacterium
GAGACGCATAAACCGATTGCCAGCTTGAGGGGACGCTTCCAGAAATCTACGAAACTGAGTGCGCGTGATTCTCCAAATAGTCGCGTCAGTGAGCGCGCGGACACTTGCTGAAGCTCGAGGAGGATTCAACATTTCCATTTCGCCGCAGACTTGTCCTACGCCCAACTCAGCCACGATAACACCATGGCGTTCCACGAGAAACCTTCCCGACAACACGACAAAGAGTGTCTCGTGGGATGAGCCCTCGGCGATTACTTCGCTCTTCTGAGGTACCAAGACAGACGAGCCTGCGTTGGCAAGCGCCTGACGCTCTTCAATACCAAAGTCTCTCAATAGCGCGAGGTCCTCCAGCGCTGGGCAAGAGACGTTTGCAAGTGAGGAGGATAGCTCGGTGGACATGGCGATACTCCATACAACGTGATTCCCTCCCAAAAGTTTCTTAAAGAGTTGAGGAAATTTCCCTCACACCAGTGGAATCCGACCCAGTGCTCTCTGCTTGCCAGGGTAGAAATCGATGGCGTACCCCCTGAAGCTCACATTTCCACCAGGCCCACAGACCTTTGGAAAAGGGTTTCAAGGCGGCCACACCTGGGGAGAATCCAGGATTCACTAGGTAGCGGTTGTCGAGGTTGTTCGCTCCATAGAGCCCAACCGATTGTCGAAGATCAGCCAGCTTCACCAGGCGCCTATTATAGAACCGCATCATCTTCGCAATCACTCCGCCAACAGGACCATGATAGGGCATGCGCGAAAACTCTAGCTCGGTATTTCGATAGACAAAGTCAACCGGCCCAATGAAGTAGGCTCCGATATCTAACAAGAACGCCGCACGCATGAGATCGGCGTCACCCAAATAGGCATATTTGTCTTCATACAGGGCCTCGAACCACCGACGATAACTTTGTTGGTATCCACGCTGGTAGTTCTGCCAGTCCATACTGGCATCCTCCCCTCTCAGTGATTTGGCAATAAACGCTTTCACCGTCATCACGGTATGCCCGATAAAGTCGATCCCATGACTGTATAAAGGATCCATAAAGCCAGCCGCATCGCCAACGCTTGCCCAGCCATCACCTGCGACTTCGGTATTCTCATAGGCTAGCTGGGTGTAGGTGAGCGTGTCTTTGGGAACAACCTCGGCTCCCTCAAACATCCACTTGCCAACCGGATGCTCTCGAAGATGCGCAAGCAATGTGTCTGACAAGTTACCTCGACGTTCCAAATTGAAGTAGCGGGGATCATAAGTCACCCCTGCACTAACATCGCCATTCTTTAATGGAATGAGCCAGCACCACCAACCACGCCCCAAGAGGTGATTCGTAGCCGAACTACGCGAAACACTGCAAGAAGCCACAAACTCGGGGCACTTCATAGCCAACTCTGCGCCATCCAAGTCTTTCACACCGCGAAATCGTGCCCAGAGTGACTTGGTCACGTGATTAGTTAGCGGCCTCAAAGTATCGCGCTGCCGACCAATCACTGCAGCCTTGCCAGTAGCATCAATGACCCATTTGCACTGGTAGATTCCCTCCTCGCCCGACGCCGTCTTCACCATGACTCGATTCTTTCCTTCACCCCCCAGAAAGATCTCCGTCGATCGCGCCGGTCGGACGACATCGCACCCCTCGGATTCAGCCATGTCCAGTACATGCTGATCAAGCGTGGCGCGGTCTAACTGGTAGGTCGGCAATCGTGCTTGAAAGAACGGACCAATTTCGCCGCAGCGCGAGAGACATTCGTTCCCCTCTTTCTGAAACCAAAGCCGCAGACCGTGCTTCACAATGTGCTCTTGCGAGAGATGTCTCGCAAGACGCAGGACCCGTGTGAGATAACAACCTCCCACCTCTGACGTAGACTCGCCCACACGACGCTTAAAGGCAGCGCCTTTTTCAACGACCACCACCGACCACTCAGGATTCTCTCGTTTGAGCAGTAGCCCCAGTGATGCTCCAGAGAGAGAGCCCCCGAGAATCAGAACATCAACAGAATTACTGGAATGTGCGGGCTTCATCGCTTTTCAAGATCCTACGTCACGCGGCCTAACCTCGCCACGCAAATTCGATCACGAAGCCCGTGACACCCACACCCGACCATAATCACGGAACGAGCCTTCCTTCAACTCACCCTGGGAAACCCCTCCTCCGAGCACATAGCGATCGCCATTCGGAAGAAAGGCACCTTGGCAAACCCGGCCCTTGTAATTGTACGAGGCCCGCAGATTTCCGGTCTCGCGATCAAAGGCGGCAGCATTCCACTGACCACTCTCCAAGCGCCCCACCATGAGAAACCACTCGTCTGATGGGTGAAAGACAAAGGATTCCATGAGCCCTTGACCGGTATCGTCGGCTGACGACTCCGCCATCTTCGGAAACCCATCCTCCTGCCACGCGTAAGCCTGCCAGAGCTGCTTGCCATTGCCAGCGGCAGGATCGCGTGTTGTTCCCATGCCAACAAGATAGAGCAGGTCATCTCCTGGACCGAAAGAGAGAGAGAACACCCCGCCTGTATAGTAGTGGCCTTTAATAATGCCCCACCCGGTGAAGTCACCCGTCGTCCACGTAGAGACTAACGATTGCGTTTCCACTTCCCA
>JAACDM010000259.1 GCA_009936795.1 Verrucomicrobiaceae bacterium
CGTAAAGCTTCTCACTTCGAATCGTTTCTAAACCTCTGGGCTATAAGCACTTGGGTGAAAATCTGAATTAATGGATTAGCCCTAATCTAAATATTCTGAATTTCTTTCTAAAACGAACCTGTCGAAATGAACATTCCGGCTAAAAGCAATATTGCCCAAATAACGTTGAAGTAACAAACCACTCCTGCTTCTCTGTTTACAGCTTTTGCCACGCAGAGAAGGTCGCCGCCTGTCCGACAAAGATACCAGAGGAATTGGTGAGGTTCCACACCGTGGCACGCCGAATCCGGAAACGTTGTCCATGCTTGGAGATCCGGACGCCTGAATAATCATTAATGAAGCTATCGGCAGAGACTCTCCGAAGTAGCTCAGCCCGTTCAGCACGATTCGGTGCTTCGGCAGTGAGCCGCGAAGGGGTACTTGTGAATTCATCCCAAGACATCTCGAAAAGGTCTAGGGCGCAACGGTTACCATAAGTCAGGATTGGATCCGCTGCAGTGTTATGCGAAGCCACAAAGAACGGTGCCTCAAACAACAATCGCGCCCGCTCCACGTCGTCTTGCGTTTCGTCGATAAGTTCCCTTCCTAAGAGATCGGCATAGCATCGAAACAGCAGTGTCGCGTGTTCGACCAGATAATCGTTCTGTGTGGATGGCTGAGTTTGCTTGGGCATGATATCTTAGAGGTTAACCTCATTCAATGTCGTTGACTTGACAACATCCACGATGGCTAGCCCCCCATGCAGCGAAATCATCCGCCACTGAATGAGAACGGCCATTTATGCGTGCAGTTGAGAATCATTAAGATCCGGTCTATCCGAATTATTGCTCTTCATTAGTCAGGCGGATTCAAGTTGCTAGCGCACAAGACGAGCAACTTGAATCCGCCAACGATACCCCCCTGTTCGACCTTCTGTGACCTAAGAAATTGAGCTCTGCTAGTAAGCGCATTAGCCTCTGGATCTTGCCGATTTTTGAGTGTTACGTCTACTTGATTTGCAGTGGCCACCCGATTTGGTGGTGAAAACCGGTTCGTGTTGCAAGCGGTCGAGATCGGCTACTGGACCATTTCGTCTAGGGCCTAGTCATTGCCCGACCACAACTCGATAGAATTCCTGTGCGGCGTCAACCGTAACGGGAGCGGTCCAAGAGGTGGTAGTTGAGTCTGCAGTTATCGATGTTGTTCCCACGGTTTTCCACGCTCCATTGAGAGTAGTGACACGTTCGACGAGATAGAGGATTCCGGGAACACTTTGCCATTGCAGCGAGATCTTGTTGCCGTCTTCGGACAATGCCAGGCGTCCCGCCTGCAAGCGGCTAGACGGATTGTTTGGGTCAGTGCCCGCAATGACTTCTCGAATATCCGGTTGCCCGTCATGATCGCTGTCCATCCACTTGGATATCGGCGGCGCCATAAAAACCTGATCCTGAATAGAAGTCATCGCTGTATTGCGGCGAATAACGTCGGCAAGGGTGGTCTCGCGAATAGTAGCCTTCTCTTCAGGGGTAAGCGCATCGTCGCTGAGGTAATAGAATCGGTCTCCATCGCGCAAGTGTCGGAATTGCATGGTCAACGCTGTCATCAAGGTTTCGCCGGTACTGGTACCAGCCATGTGGTCTTCCGCCATGGCTCCCATCCAGAGGTCAACTTGATCAACGTCACCATAGGCCTCTTCCAGCGCTTTAGCTACCGCAGTATTGCTAGTAATCGTGCTGAAACTTTGATGGGTCGGAAGGCCAAGCGCCTCGCGGGCTTGATTGAAAGAAGGTAGGCCATGGTCACGACCTCGCTGAAGATTGATCGCAATCAGATCCAAGCCACCTGCGCCTTCTTGAGCAAAGAGAAAGTTCCGCAGGTCTGTCACCACGAATGGATCTATCTCTTGCATTCGTTTACCGGCCACGCCCATGAGTACCTCGCCGACCAGAGACGAGGCATTGATTGAGGTCGGTTGAAAGAAGGCGTCTCTAAAGAGAAATCTGCCCGACATCGGCACGCTGCCATCTGCTTTCATTCGCATGATATGGCTGGAAACCATTGAGTGACCGATACGATAGAGTGCTCCAGCGACTTCATTGAACATGCTTGGATTCATCTCACTATCATAGTGCGCGTCCAAACCCGGTGCATGGGAGCCTAACAATGCCGGCAAGAACTCCTGATAGGTGATGTTCTGAATCTGACCGATCACCATGCGCCGAGCTTGTTGATAGATTTCTTCGTCGGTCCATTCCGCATGGGTGGCCGCAAGGTCATCTGCCCAGCGATTGTGCTCCCGTAGCCAAAGTGTGTGTATGGAAATGAGCGCAGGGTTCTCGTTCGCGCGGATGTCGCCCGCCATGTAGAGTTCTGCGAGTGGGAGTTCGTTGGGATTGTCCATTTCGATTTCTGCCTCGTTCAATGGGAGAAGCCCGTCAGCGGTCATCTTGAGTCGTCCGCCGACATGAGAGCGAAGAGCGTCTGCCCGTTCGTCGGTGTGTCCGTAAACCATGGAACCATCGATGAAAGCGGTTGTCGAATTCATCTGCTGACGAGGGTTTTCAGTGCTCGTGCCGGTGTCAGGATCAGAGTCCGAACGCATCAGGGGAATCATCGGCGCCATCATGTCTTCGTCATCGACCATGATAGGGGCAAACTCATCACGTGAGGACACGACCAAAGTGATGTCGTGGTCGAGAAACTGTCCCCAACACCAAGTCATGTCACTGAGTCCGCGCTGACTCTCTGTGAGAGTAGGTTGCTCAGCCACGATATTGCTAACCATCCGAGGACTCGGTCGATCTGCTCCTGCCAGCGATGACATGCCGTCACTGTAGTAGGCTCCTGCGAAGCGTTGTAGCTGACTCTTGGAGGATCCCCATTCCGGGTTTCTAACATTATTCCCCTTCCCATCAATGGAGCGCACTTCTCCTTGAAGCCAACCAACGCCAAGTAAGGCTAGACATAGAAACCAGCGTGACACAACTGAGCACATACCTTGAGATCATGGCGATGGTACGGCTTCCCGTCAATGTACCCGCCTGATGGATTCGCGCCTGCTAGAGAAGGCACTTAGGATGAATAATTTTGGCGAAGGCCCAGAAATGGTGCGCGATACAGGATTTGAACCTGTGACATCCTGCGTGTGAAGCAGGCGCTCTACCCCTGAGCTAACCGCGCATGTGTCCGAGCGGACTAGTCGGCGACGCTAGGCTGATTCGGAGATACGCGCAAGAGCTAAAAAGGGCTCGCGATTCCGAGTGGTGGTGCTTGGCTGCGAGCATGAGTCGTTCCGCTATTTCCAATGTGCTTGCAGAGCGTTACGCTACGGCGCCTATGCGCGATCTGTGGTCATCTGAGGGACGCATCGTCCTTGAACGTGAGTATTGGATCGCGGTGATGAAAGCCCAAAGAGAGCTGGGGCTAAACATTCCCGAGATCGCCATCGCGTCCTACGAGAAGGTCAAGGGCACGGTCAACTTGGACGCCATTATGGAACGGGAGCGGGTCACTCGGCACGATGTGAAGGCGCGTATTGAGGAGTTCAATGATCTTGCGGGAGAAGAGCATATTCACAAAGGCCTAACGAGTCGCGATCTGACGGAAAACGTAGAGCAGCTCCAAGTATATCGTTCGTTGTTAGAAGTTCGACGCAAAGGCGTGGCGGCGTTGGAGGGACTTTCTAAGCGTGCGCAACAGTGGCGCGATCTCGTCGTGACCGGGCGCACGCACAATGTGGCGGCGCAAACCACGACGTTTGGCAAGCGCCTGACGATGTTTGGCGAGGAGCTGTTTGTGCAATGTCAGGCCTTGGAGGATCTGATCGGGCGATATGCGGCACGCGGATTGAAAGGCGCCGTGGGAACACAGCTCGATCAGTTGAGCCTGTTTCAAGGCGACGCCGATAAGGTGCGTCAGCTAGAGCAAAAGGTGGTCAAGCACTTGGGTATCCCTCAACAGTTAGAAAATCTGGGCCAGGTGTATCCGCGCAGCATGGATTTCCAAGTGGTCAGCACCTTGTGCGCGTTGGGGAGTGGCCCTGGCGACTTTGCCAAGACCTTGCGCCTCATGGCAGGTCATGAACTTGCCAGCGAAGGCTTTGCCAAGGGCCAGGTAGGTTCGTCTGCAATGCCGCACAAGATGAATAGCCGCTCATGTGAACGCATCAATGGCTTCCACACGCTTCTTAAGGGCTATGTCACGATGGCATCTGGCTTGGCGGGAGATCAGTGGAATGAAGGCGATGTCTCTTGTTCCGTCGTGCGCAGAGTGATGTTGCCAGACTGTTTCTTTGCCATCGATGGTTTGTTAGAAACTTTCCATGTGGTGCTCGGTCAAATGGACGCTTATCCGGCCGTGATTAATCGCGAGAATACGTATTATCTACCGTTTCTCATGTCGACGACCTTTCTTATGGAAGCGGTCACCAGTGGTGTGGGCCGTGAAACCGCACACGAGGCCATCAAGGAACATGCGGTCGCTGCGGTTATGGCCCTTCGGACGGGTGAGGCGCAACAGAATGATTTGTTAGACCGTCTGGCTGCAGATGATCGCTTGAGGATTTCTCGTGATCGTCTCGAAGCTCTGCTTGAGGGTGGGCGTCAGGCCTGCGGAAATGCGCAGGCTCAGGTCGATGCCTTCAGTGTCCAGGTTACAGCCCTGCTAGAGCAGTATCCCGAGGCCAAGGGCTACACTCCGGGATCGATACTTTAGAGGCTTGTTTCCGTCGTGTGCTGTTGGCTATAAAGGAGGATGCGCTTACTGCTTCTCTACTTTGTTGCCCAAATATCCGTATATGCGGCGGACTCTCCGTTGAGCATTCAGTGGGAAAAGGAGTATCTCACGATCACCCATTCTCAGCTGCCGGATCAACCGATTCGCATTCACTATCTGGAAGCTTTCTGCCGACCAGGATCGTCGGATCGCGATTGGAAAGAAACGGTGATCCCTCACAGTACTACGCAACTCGAGTCGAAAGAGCCAGGCACGGTGTCCTTAAAACAGCGTCTCGGCGACGGCGTCATTGTTACGCACCTCATCAAAGCGGCTGCTGACGGGGTCAGCTTTGAGGTGTCTGCGCACAACCCTGCCAAACACGTCTCCGAAGCCCACTGGGCACAGCCGTGCATGCGTGTGGATCGCTTTGTTGGGTTACCCATGGTCTCAAGCGGCGAACACTACCTTCCAAAGTGTTTTCTCTTTCTCAATGACACCCTAACACGCATGCCGACAGCGTCTTGGGCTAAGACAGCGCGCTACATTCCCGGTCAAGTCTGGTGCGCTCCTGGCGTGAATCGCAACGATGTCAATCCGCGCCCTCTTCATCCTGACACACCATCGAATGCTCTTATCGGTTGTTTTTCCTCAGACAAGAAATGGATTCTTGCTATGGCTTGGTACCCTTATCAAGAACTCTTTCAAGGGGTCATCACGTGTCTCCATTCCGACTTTCGGATTGGCGGCTTGCGGCCTGGCGAAACGAAAGAAATCTTTGGGCGGGTGTATCTGATAGAGGGAGATGAGAAAGACCTTCTCAATGCCTATGAACGAGACTTTGGATCAAAGAAGCTTTAGGAGGTGAGGGCACCATTCTTTCGCTGCATGATCTACATGGGGCGATAGCTGCTTTCGGATTCCTTAGCCAATCGTGCGATAGTAGCGGCCGACGCGCTTTTTAAAGGTCTGCCACTTGCGACCTGGACGACCGTTTGTCATCAGGAAGTGTGGGCAGTTTTTGTTAGGCGGGTACTTCCCCCAGCGAGGCCAATGGTAGTGTGGCACTACATTGCTCAGAGGAATGCGATGTTTTTTCATCAAGTATGCCGTGAGTTTGGCTGTGCGATCAAGAGTTCTGGACTGGCTATTGCCACGATGCTCGCACATTTCGATGCCGATGCTATACTTGTTTCCTGGTCCATCGTGATCAGCATGGTTGCCCTTCTTGGTGGTCGACATGTGCTGAATGGCGACACTGTCTTGAACGGTGAAATGCCAAATGATGCGACCCAAGGCCCGATTGTGAAGGGCCCGGGCATGAGCATAGGCATCACCCGAGTAGTTCTGGGTGCTGTGGATGGTGATGTAGCGCGGTCGCATGGAGCTAAATCTCCTGGACACGAAATCACGCCGAAGATTTATCTGGCGAAGCATGCCGGCATTACTTGTCCGTCCACGAGTAGGCGTACTGTAAGACAAAGGCGACCTTGAGTAGTTCTGGCTGTAGTCGCGCTATCGCTTCCGTCCGTAGTCCTTGTTCGACTCACAAGCGACCACGATGATGAGAGGCAACAAAGCAGCAATGAGATGGCAGCGCATGTGGTGGACGGTCTATGGAATTGTTCATAATTCAAATCCCTTCTCGCATTCGAACGGCCCCAGAGCCCGGTTTGGTTCCCACGTCTCCACGAACGCGTCAGATCGCTCTATCCTTTCTGTTTCTATCATTTTCCTATTGCCAAGGCACTGAGGCTAGCTTCCCTTTAAACGGTCGTTCAGACTAATCTTGGGGTGACGGGCAAAGAGATCACTTGCAAGGATCTGGATTTGCTCGCTCACTTGGACGCCGAGGAATTCCGAATTGGAGCACTCTCTGGCCTGGAGTTTGCGATGCATCTCGAAGTTTTTGACTTTGGCGATAAAGGTCTAACGGAAGTCTTGCTACTCGTAACGTTTACGCTACTGACAGCAGTAGAGGACATACGTGAGCCAAATCAACGATCTTTCTCGGTCGTTCGAATTGGTCTTGCTTATGAATTGCCAACACTGCCAAAGCCAGCCAAAGCCAGCCAA
>JAACDM010000260.1 GCA_009936795.1 Verrucomicrobiaceae bacterium
AAACCAACCTACTCAGCCTGCAAGCCTAGCAGATCGCTTACAATAAAACCGAGAAAAGACTGGCTACAAAAAGGAGACCACTTCACACCTTCGCTGAGGTTCCTAAAGCCGTGTAGCGAGAGTATCTCAATCAAAGGCAGAAAACCAGCAAAAGCGGATACAATTCGGATACGCATTCAGCAGAGACTCTGCATACAAGGGATCGGATACGGCTCTAATAGCCGTACGGGTTCTGCGTGTACGGTTGTTGGTAACCACCGTCTTGTATCCCGCTATCCACTGCTGCGTTGGGATCGTGATTCGTCTGGAGCTTTCGCCCAGTACGCTCCATATCCAGCCCCATTCCATACATCGTGTTCCCACAACTGGTTCCAAAGAAGATGATCAAACCAATTGCCGCGAGACTACAGAGTGCTTTCTTGAACGTGTCGAAATTCATAATACTTAATAATAAGGAAAAATTGACAAATGCCAACATGGTTTCGTCAGTCAAGACGTCAATTCAGTCCCCTCTATTCAAGTTCCCTTGTAAATTAACCCAAGCAGGCTGGTAGAAGCCGTATATAATCACGTGATGCATACCCGACGTTGCTGCTGGATTCTGCGACTCTTTCTCGGTCTCGCCTTTCTCAACTCCTCGATCGCCACTGCGGAGATCGAATCTCCCAACCAGGTCGAACTGAATCAAGCTGCCGCCGATCTCAGCAGCACGGATTTCAAGGCACGCGAGGCTGGCACGCGGTTTCTTTGGAAGTATGCCGATAGCGCGGGGAGACAGTTAAAAGCCGCCCAAGAATCCGATGATCCCGAGGTGCGTGTGCGCGCTGATCGAATTCAAGAGGCCCAACAGCTGGGCATTCTACCAGACACGCCTCTGGACGTGGCACGGAGGATCTACGAATTTCACGATGGAGATAAACGCAGAAAACGACAGATCCTGAACGAGTTGATCTCATCAGAGGATCTGACCACGGTGCAGCGGCTTCTCCAATCCGTAGAGAACGACACCCTTCGTGAAGAACTTGCGCAAGGGCTGGCCAGCGCCTTTCGCGTCAAACTCCTGGATCAGCTAACATCCGAGGATTGGGAAAGTGCGATTACCCTCTTGGAACGAGCTGCCCTGACCCAGGTCGGCATGCGCGACTACGCCGTCTTTGCGCATTTGACAGGTAATACCGACGAAGCTCTAGCAAACGCACCAGGAACCGCGCATGGTCGCCAAGTCAAGATCTGGCTGCTCCGTGCTGCGGGTCGTATCGAAGATGCTTTGGAACTCGCGAAAGATGACATTGATCTGACGAACCTTCTAAAATGTGCAGACGGAGATCCTGTCGCCTTCTGCGAGATTTCGCTACAGGATCAAACGGCATCGCCATCTCTGAGAGCCCGTCACCGGGCCTTCAAAGCACGCTTCACAGGCGATAAAAGAGGTTACGATCAAGCGATCAATGATCTGATCAACATTGCCAAGGTGACCGATGACTCTCACCAACGGGAGGCCATCGATGCTCTGTTCCTCAACGGCGTTGTCGACCCCGTCCTTGCTCATCTGCCAAAGATCCCGGATAAGAATCCCTACGATATCCAGACTTACCGCGCAGACTACGCCAGTGCCCTCAAAGCAGCCGGCATCAAGGTAGACAAGCCACCTTTCATAGATTGGGTCGAAGAACGTTGCGCACGGCTACGTAAGAACGCGGAAGACCCAAGCTTCGATGAACTACTAGAGCTCGCCGGAAACATTTATGAGATGGGCAGTAAAGAAGAAGCACTGCGCATTACTCAGGCGGTCTTCGTGGCGACCGAAGGCTCGCCGAAACGTCAAGATGCCGTAATTCGAAGGGAGATCAAGATCGGGATGCGGGACCGCGCCGAAGCTCGACTGCGAAAGGTCGCGGAAACTGTGTCTATCGATGAGTTAAGAGACAGGTTCATGATAGGCTCATCCATCGTGGAGCAATGGTATAACATTTTTGTGGAACAAGAAGAAGGCCGAGAGGCGAAGCCGCGTTTGGACACACTGTTTCGGGCCTGGCGTTTGATTCAGGTGACCGAAGATGATGAGCCCATGCCTGAAGCGACAATTGATGCTTTGTTAGATGTGGGTTTTGCGAAAGTAGCCAATATGCCCGCTCGCAATAGAACCAATTATCTACGCAATCTTTGGGTAACTGCCGACGAACATGGTCGACGAGACAAGGCTTTGGTTTATCTAGAGGAACTCGATAAGATTAGTCCCGAAGGCTACTGGACAGGAAACCTAGCTGAGGCTCAAGAAGAGAGAGAACAGTGGCTCGCTGCGGCCAAGACGTTTGAGCGCATGTGGCAGACCAATCTAGCGGGAGCCAAAGCTAGTCTCCTGCAAAACAATGCGCAGAACGTCACCGAGGTTTTTCGCCCGGTCCTGCTCTACCGAGCGGGCAGGGCCTATGAGAAAGTTGGCGAGAAGGATAAAGGCACTCGCATGACCCGCCAAGCACGACTGCTTTGTCTCGGCGACCTTGACGCACGATTCTCTCTAGCTCGCGCCATGAGTGAGGCGGATGATGAGGATCTAGCCCATGAAGAGTGGGAACTCGTCGCGAGACTCTCCCAACCAAATGATTCGCTGGGCATGCAAACCTTCAACATCCTAGCCAACGAGCTGAAGAAGAAGGACCTAAAGCGCGCTATCCGTTACCTAGAGCGGGCCATGGTCAGTCGTCACCTACTTGGGGAACTAAGATCCATGTTTATCTATACCTACGATCTTAGCATGCATTCGCGCTGGTGTCAGTGGACGGCACTTCTTCATCTGGAAGAAGGTAATGCAGATGCCGCCGTGGCAGCAGCGCAGAAGTTCTGGGAGCTCACTCCCGGCAATGCCTCGATCGGCGAAGAACTTCTACCCAAGCTCGAAGCAGCCGGGAAGGTAAACGAAGCCCTTGGGTTCTATCAAAAGACTCGTGCCCTAACCCTTAAAGCCTGTGAGATCTTTCCGAAGTCAGCCATGGCACACAACAATCTAGCCTGGCTTGATGCACGTTCTCGACGTAATCTCGACACCGCCTTAGAACACGCTACCTTGGCCTGCAAGCTACGCCCAAGAACGGCAGCTTACCTGGATACACTAGCAGAAGTCTACTTCACAATGGGCGATCGAGCGAAGGCCCAAGAGCTCTCCGATCAGGCGATCAAATATCTTCCAAACGACGAAGAACTGCTGGGTCAGCGCGAACGTTTCGAGAACGCTCCTTTGCCAGACAAACGCTAGCTAAGCTAACGTTCTGCCGGATCGCAAAGGCCCCAACCAGAGGTCAGGTTGGCCCCACAAGTCAGCTCAGCACATTAACGAGGCTGTATTCTGTCGTCTCCGTCATGGTCTTGTTTTGGCCCTACTTCTAACCCAACTCACAAACGGATAGGACTCCGAGCAGAGCAAATTTGCGATTACCCTTGATAGTAGAAACAAACTCTACAAAGGGAACGACACGGTCGAGATCGACTTCAAGATTATACCAGACGACGAGCCGGTGATCAAGCAAGCGCGTCCGTGGATCGCCTAATCATCGCCAAGAAGGTATTTCTCAATTAGGAGAAGCGTGGTCGATCCCACAATGCGAAGGCTATCGCTACTCACCTGGTCAAGTGTGTCTCCCGCCGTGTGCCAAGGCTGAAAATCGAGGTCAATGATATCAATTGTTGGTATACCAATTTCATTCAACGGCACATGATCATCAATGATTCCCGAGTTGTGCATGCCAAAGTACTCGCCGTACCCAAGGTCGTTAGCCGCCTTAAGAAGCTTTTTATAGAGTCCCCGCGGGCTGTCAACTGGCACGCCGACGTTCAAGTTCCTGTCCCCAATCATGTCCAGGATAATTCCATGCTCAGGATGCTGGCTGGCTTCTTCCTTGCGAAGCTGCTTGGCGAAGTAGCGACTACCATAGAGACCATCCACGTCCGTGATGTTCTTACCAAACGCTTCTTCACCATCAAAAAAAACCAGTTCACAAACCTGAGCCACTGATGGTGGTTCCACCAAAACACGAGCAATCTCAATCAATGCGCCAGTGCTCGAGCCGCTATCATTCGCTCCTGGAAACTCGTTATCCTCGTAAAGCTTTGTGTCATAATGAGAACCGATTAGCACTTTGTAAGGGCGTTCCCAGAGATCAGCTACTGGCTTAGGTGTGTATCGCGCACGCAGATTGACCAAGGTTACTTTGTCCGACGCTGGCGTTTCACTTTCAAACGTCTGACGTTGGGTCTCCCAGCCCAAAGAGCTTAGCCGGGCCTCGATGTATTTCCGCGAAGTTTCCAAGGCACTACTCCCAGCAGGTCGAGGACCAAATCCAACCAACTTTGTGACATGGCCCATGGCAAGATCGCCAGAGAACTTGTGATAGACCGCAGCGTCAACATCGTAGCGATACGTGGCTGGCTTCCCACAGGCACACAGCCCCACAACGAGTAGCAGGACCCACTCTAATTGCACACGTCTCGTCATCGACTAAAGATCTCCCAACTTGACGCCCATGACCTCAAGCAAACGCTCCAGGTCCTCATCCCCATAGTATTCAACTTCCAATTTTCCTTTCTTCTCTCCAGGCGTGAGCTTCACGCTCGTCGCTAGATGATCGCGAAGGCAGTTCTGAATGTGCAGCAAGGCCGGAGAAAGGGCAGCCTCAGCCTGGCTAGGTGAGGACTTGTTTACCTTTGCAGGGGCCTTCTCCGGATTCTGCATCTGTTGGAGGAGACGCTCCGTCGCACGTACGGTAAGCCCCTGTTTCACGACCATGTCTGCGGCGCTCTTCTGTGCGGCACCTTCCTTTAGACCTAACAAGACTTTAGCGTGGCCAACCGAGAGACGCCCTTGGGCCAGATGGGTTTGCACTTCAGGGTCAAGCTCTAACAATCGCATAGCATTGGCCACCGTCGCACGATTCTTACCTACACGCTTAGCAATGTCCTCTTGCCGCATACCGAAGTCCTTCGATAGACGCACGTAGGCTTCGGCTTCCTCTACCGGATCAAGGTCAGCTCGCTGAATGTTCTCAATCAGCGCCATTTCCAAGACATCCTTGTCACTGGCTTCACGAATGATAACTTGCACTTTTGTTAGTCCTCCAATACGCTGGCAGGCACGCCAACGCCGCTCGCCCGCGATAAGCTCTAACTGATCATCATCTGCGGGACGGACCATGAGTGGCTGGATGATGCCATGCTCTTTGATGGAATCGACGAGTTCCTGAAGTTGATCCTCTCTGAAGTGTTTCCGAGGCTGAAGGGTACTCGCGAGAATCCGAGTAATCTCGACCTCGACCACGGCATCGCCACTGGTAGATTCTTCAGCGGAGCGAAAACGTGGTGACGGTGCGAAAGGAGACTTCGCTGTCCCCTCCGCGCGTTTCTCCGGGGAGCCAATCAATGCTCCCAAACCTGTGCCCAAACCTGACTTTGCCATCCGTTCTTATTGCGTCCGAGAGACTGGCTGGCAAGTCGCGAATCGATTCACTGGACAAAGGCGTTGCGCCCCTTCCCGATACCACGCACGCTGGAAGCCACTCATCGATGTCTGCACCGTCCGAGAATCCGCCCGCCAATGCGTTGGCCAACTTCGCCAAGGCGTTCCAGCAAACGCCGTTATGGATGGCAACCGCACCAGGACGGGTCAATCTCATTGGCGAACACATCGACTACAATGATGGTTTCGTACTCCCAGCAGCCATCAATCGACACTTTACCGCCCTCGCCTCGACAAATGGCTCCCGTAAGATCCGCATCCGATCTCAACACTTCGCAGAAGAGGCTGTCCTCTGCCTCGATACGCCCCCGAAGCCAGACCAGGCGAGATCGCTGTGGATGCGCTACCCTCTTGGAGTCCTCGCCGAATTTCTTGATCGGGCAGCCGATGTTCCGGGCCTTGATATCTGGGTCGCAAGCACAGTTCCGTTAGGTAGCGGACTGAGTTCTAGCGCGGCCTTTGAAATCGCCTTCGCCAGCATACTAGAACACGCCTCAGGTCTTTCGCTATCCCAGGTCGAGAAAGCGCTTCTTTGCCAACGGGCTGAACATGTATTCGCCGGCGTCCCCTGCGGGATCATGGATCAGTTCGCCTCCATCATGGGGCAGAACGATCATTTGCTCCTCATTGATTGCCAGTCGCAAGACGTGACACCCGTTCCTATGAATGATGATTCCGTCTGTCTCGTGGTTGCGAACACCAACGTTCACCATTCGCTTGCTTCTAGCGAATACGCGAAACGCAAGGCGGACTGTGACGAGGCGAAATCACAATTGGGAGTGAATAGCTGGCGCGACGTGCGTAAAGAGGATCTCGCTTCGGCGAGCGCTCTTTTAGATGGCCATCTACTCAAACGAGCACGCCACGTGGTCACCGAAATTCAACGCACCCAGGACGCAGTTGAAGCCATTCAAGACCATTACTGGGAAAAGCTGGGAGAACTCATGTATGCCAGTCACGATTCCCTAGCAAAGGACTATGAAGTCAGTTGCCCAGAACTCGATACGGTGGTCGCCATCGCACAAGAACTCGGTGTTTCAGGCGGGGTCTATGGCGCGCGCATGACGGGCGGCGGCTTTGGCGGTAGCACGATTTCTCTGGTCAAGACGTCTCAAGCAAAGCCCGTGCTGGCCTGCTACGAGGAATATTACCAAGAATACACCGGCCAACGACTGGATGCCTTCGTCACTCGTCCCGCGCAAGGCGCGCAGGCTTTCCCAATCGCCTCTATCCACTAATTCTTTCCTTCATGGATATCCCAAGTAATCGTCACAGTCTTACCAAGATCATCGCAACCCTGGGACCCGCCTCGGCAAACGAAGCCACTTTGGCTAAGCTCATTCGGACAGGCGTCAGCGTCTTTCGCATCAACTTTTCTCACGGCACGTTTAAGGAATTTGAACGCATGCATCAACTCGTCCGCAAAGTTTCTCAGGAACTTGGACGTCACATTGGCGTCATGGGCGATCTCTCAGGGCCCAAGGTGCGCGTGGGCAAGGTTGTCGAAGGCGGAGTACCCCTGGCCAAAGGTCAGCAGGTCCAGTTCGTCAAACCCGTCACACTAACATCCAACGACGGCGAGGTTACATTCTCAACTACCTGCTCAGAAGTGCTCGATGAGATCAAACCGGGCGAACCCATCCTTCTTGACGATGGGGCCGTCCGATTGCACTGTGTTTCTAACGTAGGCGAAGGAGAGAGTATTGTTGTCACCGCAGAAGTCTTGGTGGGAGGTCTCATTACCTCAGCCAAGGGAATGAACCTTCCCGAAACCGCGCTTACCCTTCCCGCGCTTACAGAATACGATGTGAACTGCCTCAAATTCGCTGTGGAACAGGGTTTCGACTTTGTCTCTCTCAGCTTCGTCCGGAATGGAGATGACGTCCGCCAGATCAAGGATCGGCTGCGAGATTTGGGAGCGCGCCCACAAGCCGAGTGTGTCTCTGACGGCCTTCCCACAAGTAGCTTTGCAAGCTACGGTTCGGGTGCTTTTATCCCCGTCATTTCAAAAATCGAAAAACCACAGGCCATCGATGCGTTGGAGGAAATCGTTCAAGAGACAGATGTCATCATGGTCGCTCGAGGTGATCTCGGCGTTGAAATGGACCTAGCTCAGGTCCCTGTCATCCAGAAGAGGATCATTTCTGAATGCAATAATCAGGGTAAGCCTGTCATTGTAGCCACTCAGATGTTGCAAAGTATGATCACGGCAGCCTCGGCCACTCGCGCCGAAGTCAGTGACGTTGCCAATGCAATCCTCGATGGTGCCGATGCCGTTATGCTATCTGGCGAAACGGCCGTAGGAGATTATCCAGTCGAGGCCGTGCGCACGCTTCGCGAAGTAGGCCTCTATACCCATGCACAGAGACGCCTTGCGTCTAACAAGGGAGCTCTTCCGGCCCCTCCTCGCTCTTCAAAGTATCGGACTGCCGCTCTCGCCTGCGGAGTTGGCGCTGTCCTTCGTGAACTCGATGCCCCTCTTGCCGCCGTGTGGTCGTCACATGGAGGTGGGGCTAGTTATCTATCGCAGCTGCGCCTCACAATTCCTATCATAGCCCTTAGTGAGGATCCTGCTGCTCTCCGCCGCATGTCCATCATGTTTGGCATCTGGCCTCGCTTTCTGCAAAGACCGAAACTCACAACAAGCTTCATCAAAGAAGTGGACCAACTCATTCTCGATCAGGGATGGGCCGACACCGGCGATCCCATCGTCGTTGTATCTGGACAGCCATTCGGCCGTTCCGGACTGACCAACGATCTCCGCATTCACTACGTTGGCGACCATGTCGATCTTCACTCCTAATCTTCCGCCATGAAACCACGCATCTCATTTTTCAACTCCCTCACACTATTCCTCTTTAGCACAGGCCTCGTGCTGGCAGACCATCACGAAAAGGCCAAACCCAACGTCATCTTCATCATGGCCGATGACCTCGGCTATGGTGATCTCGGCTGTTTCGGACAGACCAAGATCAAGACGCCTCGCCTCGATCAGATGGCCACTGAAGGAATGAAATTGACCCAATTCTATGCCGGTACAACAGTATGCGCCCCTTCTCGATGTGTGCTTATGACAGGTCAGCATACGGGACGCTGTTGGGTGCGCGGCAATGCCGGAGCTGACAACATCGAAAGCCAAGCCCTACGCGATGAAGACAAGACGATTGCGGAGGTCTTCAAGGATGCTGGCTACGCCACCGCACTCTTCGGCAAATGGGGCCTGGGAGAGGCCACGTCTCCCGGTCACCCTAACAACCAAGGATTCGATATCTGTTATGGCTACCTGAACCAACACCACGCGCACAATTACTACCCCACGTTCCTCTACAAGAACAAGGAACGCGTCTCCCTACGCAATGTTCCAGAGTGGGAGAACTCAGAGCGCGGCGAAGGCTGGGCCCGCGAACGTATCGACTACACCCACGATCTCATTCACGATCAGGCTGAGAAATGGCTCGATGAGAATCACAAGAAGCCCTTCTTCCTCTACCTTTCGTACACCATTCCTCATGCAAACAATGAGGGTACACGAGGCACCGGCGACGGACAAGACGTGCCAGACTACGGCATCTATGAAGACAAAGATTGGTCACGCCCTAACAAAGGCCAGGCCGCCATGATCACCCGCATGGACCGAGATATCGGCAGCGTGTTGGACAAACTCAAAGAGCACAAGATCGCCAAGAACACACTCGTTATCTTCACCTCCGACAACGGCCCTCACCGTGAAGGCGGCAATGACCCTGAGTTCTTCGATGCCAATGGCCCGCTACAAGGCCTCAAACGGACCTTGACCGAAGGAGGCATCCGCGTGCCTACCCTCGCTTGGTGGCCTGATCACATTGACAACGGCTCGGTCTCTGCACACATCGGCTACTTCGGCGATGTCATGGCCACCGTGTGCGATCTCACAAAGCAACCAATCCCGGACGCCACGCAATCGATCAGCTTCTTACCAGCGCTGCTCGGCCAGAGTGACAAGCAGAAGACCCACGATTACCTGTACTGGGAATTCTACGAACAAGGCAGTCGCCAAGCCGTACGCTTTGGCGATTGGAAAGCCATTCGCGAGCCCATGCTCACAGGCAAAGTCGCCCTCTACGATCTCAGCAAGGATATTGGTGAAACGAACAACCTCGCCAAGAAACATCCAAACTTGGTCAAGAAAGCTGTCGGATTCATGGAGGAGGCTCACCATCCAGACTCGAAATGGAAGATCCCCGGCGAAAAGAAGCAGAAAGGCTAGTCCTTCGGAAACCGCTGCACAGAGCCAAGTGCTAGGGTGATCATGCTATCAAAGGTCGTTTGACGATCGACTGGACTAAGAGATTCGCTACTCACAATGATGTCGGATACTGCGCAAACCGCTAAGGCCCGCCTGCCATATTCCGCGGCAACACCGTAAAGCCCCGCTGCTTCCATTTCAACAGCAAGCACCCCCATCTTATTCATTGTGGCAAACACTTCCGTATCGGGTGAATAGAAAAGGTCCGCCGAGAAGAGATTACCAACACGTATCGGGACCTCGCGATCCTGAGCAGTTGCCACCATCGCAGAAAGGAGGTTGTAATCAGCGATAGCCGAGTAGTCGTGCCCCTGAAATCTTGCACGATTCACACCAGAATCCGTGCATGCTCCCATGCCAATAACCACGTCTCGGAGTCGTAGGTCTTCGTGGATCGCGCCGCAGCTCCCCACCCTCACGATGTTCTTTACCCCAAAGTCGGTAAAGAGCTCCTTGGCATATATCGAGATAGAGGGAATGCCCATCCCACTTCCCATCACCGAGACCGGCTCTCCCTCATAAACACCAGTAAACCCCAGCATATGACGAACATCATTCACTTGGCGAACATCCTCCAGGTAGGTCTCGGCAATGTGCTGAGCACGGAGGGGGTCTCCTGGCATGAGCACTGTGGGCGCGAACTCGCCCGGCTGAGCATCAAGGTGGGGTGTGGCCATAATTTTAGTGAACTGGATTACCGACGCGATATCCTGTCAAGTACTACAGGGCGTTGAGGAGTCCCTGCCGTTTCGGAAATGGTGAACACTTCCCTCAGAGAATAGCTGACGCACGCAGCATCTTCTTTAGATCGCGCGTGAATGATGGCTAAGGCCTCCCCTCGATCAATCTGCCGCCCTATGCCAGCCACTTCGCTGAGACCTACCGCGTGATCAATCGCATTCGAGGACTGGCGACGCCCGCCCCCGAGTTCCACAATAGCCATTCCTATCACTTTCACGTCCACTCGCGACACGACACCTGAGCACAGAGCCGAACACGAAAACGTCACCGGAGCTACTGGCAACTGATCGATTGCATAAGAACCTCCACCGAGTCCTCGAACCATTCTATCAAACCGTTCAAAGGCTTTCCCGTTATCGAGACTTCCTTGCAAGGCAGCTTTCGCAGACGCTTGGTCGGATTCCACCCCACCCAAGCCAAGCAATTCCGCACCAAATGCCATCACGACCTCTTTAAAACGCATGCTAGGAATCTCTCCTTTAAGAAATCGAATCGCCTCACATACTTCCAATGCATTTCCAGCGGAAGCGCTCAAACATTCGCTCATGTCTGTGAGAACAGCCACCGTCGGCAGGCCAGCATCGTTGGCGACCTCTACCAGAGTTCGTGCTAGTTCGCGTGAAGCAGCTTCCGTCGACATGAACGCTCCATTCCCCACCTTCACATCCATGACAAGACCGTGAAGCCCAGCGGCCAGTTTCTTGGAGAGTATCGATGCAGTGATAAGATCCAGCGATTCGACGGTCGCTGTGACATCACGCACTGCATAAAGCCTCCCATCGGCTGGTGCCAAGGCCGCGGTTTGCCCGACAATGGCCCCCCTGAACTTTTCACCGTCTTCTGAAAGGTTTCCACCGAAGGAGTCACCGTATAGATTCCAGTTTGTCCAAGGTACCGCCGGTATGTCCAAGCCCACGCCCAGAAATCATCGGCACATAGCAGCCACATGCAGCTAGCATAGGCCCCAAGACCAGCGACACGCCATCTCCTACTCCGCCAGTTGAATGCTTATCGAGAACGGGTCCATCCAGCTGGCTAGACGCCGACTCCAGGACGCCCCCAGAGTCACGCATACCCATAGTCAGTGCGACTCGCTCGCGACTATCCATGCCTCGGCAACAGATTGCCATGGCCAGCGCCGCGATCTGCCCTTCGCCCCATGAACCGTCACTCAGTCCCTAGCAGAAAGCGGCAATGGCATCTTCGGAAAGAGCCTCTCCTTCGCGCTTCTGAGTAATGATCTCCTGAGGAAGCATTCTAACGAAACCACGCCGCGAGAATCCACTGGTAGGAGGCACCACCCAGATAGATGCCGACGATTCCAAGAATCCCTGAGAGCACAGGAGGCGCCGGAAGCGGTAACTTGATCACAGAGAAGAGAACACCCACAAGAAAGCCGGCGAAGAGAGCGAGAAACAACGTTTGCATCACGAAATGTTAGTTTACAGTAAACGAAAGGAAGAAGCCTGCAATGGCAGCACTCATAAAGTTTGCCAGCGAGGCAGCAGCCACGGCCTTGAGGCCATAGCGTGCAATCTCTGACCTCCGACTTGGCGCCATGACACCCAGCCCTCCGAGCAGAATCGCGATCGATGATAGGTTGGCGAAGCCGCAAAGAGCAAAAGTGATGATTCCCTGCGTGCGCGGCGTTAGATTAGCCTTAACCGTGACGAACTCTTGGTAAGCTACAAACTCGTTGAGAATAATCTTCTGACCAATGAAGCTGCCGCCCTCCATGGCCTCAGACCACGGAATGCCGAGCAACCAGGCAAGTGGTGAGAAGATATACCCAAGAATCTCCTGCACTGTCAATGTCTCTAAACCGAACCAGCCGCCCACGCCCCCGACGAGCAGATTGAGTAGAGCAATCAAGCCGACGAAAGCAAGGAGCATTGCTCCAACATTAACCGCAAGCTTGAGACCACTCGAGGCACCCGAGGCCGCCGCGTCGATCACATTGACCGGACAGTCCTCTTCGTCGGTAGAATCAATGAGACGTTCATTGGGCTCCTCAGTCTCAGGCTTGATCAGTTTAGCAAAAAGTAAGCCACCCGGCGCAGCCATAAAACACGCAGCAAGAAGATACTTGATGTCGACACCGAGCCCGGCATAACCAGCCAGCACTGACCCAGCAATCGAAGCAAGGCCACCACACATAATGGCGAAGAGTTCGGAACCCGTCATATTAGGAATGTAAGGCCTAACCACCAACGGTGCTTCCGTCAGCCCAACAAAGATGTTTGCACTCGCGGACATCGATTCGGTACGACTTGTCCCAAGTGCCTTTCTAAGCCCACCTCCAAAGATACGGATAATAAACTGCATGACGCCTAAATGGTAGAGCACCGCGATGAGGGAAGAGAAGAAGATGATTGATGGCAAGACACGAAATGCAAAGACAAAGCCACCTCCTCCAAAGACTTCGAACATCTGAGGACTGACAAGACCTCCAAAGATAAATTCCGTTCCCTTGAATCCACAATCGATCACCTGCTGCACTCCATTGGAGAGCCACTCCAACACGGTGATACCAATGGGCACGTAGAGAACAAACGCTCCCAGGCCTAGTTGAATACAAAAGGCGCCACCAACGGTTCGCAAATTGATGGCTTTCCGGTTCTCACTCAGCAAATAGGCAACCAACAGTAGGACAGCCATGCCAAGAAGGCTCACTAGGGCACTCATGGGCTGGAGGCTAAGCTAAAGATCAACCAACGGCCAACCCTCAAATCGCGAAGATCAGCCTACGTATCGGCCAAGAATGCCCCCCC
>JAACDM010000261.1 GCA_009936795.1 Verrucomicrobiaceae bacterium
AGACCTTACCTACAATGGTACGGCTATTACAACCGATCTTGCAGCACCTGGATTTGTTCCGGGAGTAGGAAACACGGTGGCTTTCTCGGCAAGGACAGGAGGAGCTACGCAGGACATCTTTATCGATACGCTAGAAGTCGTCACGATACCTGAGGCCCCGATCACGACGGGTGGTGTGATCATTAGCGAATTTGTCGCGGACAATACGAGGCTTGATGATGAGGAGTGTGATAAACCGGATTGGCTAGAGCTCTACAATGGACAGAGCGCTGCGGTAGATCTGTCAGGTTATTTCTTAACCAATGATCCTCAGAACAAGATGCTGTGGTCATTGCCATCGGTGACGATGATGCCGTTTGAATACAGGATCGTGTATGCCTCTGGCAAAGATCGTAATGATTCTGGAGGTCTGCTTCATACGAATTTCACGATCAGCAAGGCGGGTGGGTACCTAGCGCTGGTCGCATCTGATGGAACGACAGTTCTTAGCGAATACACCTATGGTGCCCAAGCAGAGGATATTGCGTATGGAGAGCTGGGCAGTGCACGAACTCGCGGTTATATGGAGACTCCGACTCCAGAGACAAAGAACGCAGGCCTCCAAGCGAGCGGACTGCCTGCCGAGAGTGTGCAGTTTGACCGAACCGGGGGCATGTTCGTTGGCTCGACGACGCTTACCATTCTACCGACGATGTCTGCGACCGCAGTCGTGCGCTACACGACCAACGGCACGGTGCCTAGCCAAGTCTCTCCTGCGTATTCCTCGCCATTCTCGATTACGGGAACCACGACTGTCCGGGCTAGAGTCTTCGATGCAGGCCGATTGCCTGGCGAGATCAAGAGTCGTACGTTGATCGAACTGGCGGCAGACGTCGCGGATTTCAACTCGGCGTTACCGATCATTGTCGCGGACTCGTCTGGTGTGAATATCGATCTCGCGAGCAATCCCAGCGCGCCTCGACCCTTTCGAAATGTTTATACCGTGGTCATCGACCGCGATCCGGCAGATTACTTGGCTCGTATGACGACCACGCCTGACTTCACAGGGCGAGGTGGGATGCATGTGCGTGGCCAGAGTTCTTCTGGATTTCCCAAGAAACAGTACGCTTGGGAAACGTGGAACAACGAGGACGAAGACAAAGACGTTTCCATACTCGGCATGCCACGCGAATCGGACTGGATTCTTCATGCGCCCTATTCAGACAAGACCTTGTTGAGAAATATGCTAGTTTATGAGTCAGCGCGCGATCTTTATGGGGATGGTGGCGGCATGCGGGCTCAATTCGTCGAACTCTTTATGAATGTGGACGGCGGCTCGGTGTCCATGAGTGACTATCGCGGAGTCTATGTCGTCATGGAGAAGATCAAGCGTGACGGTGATCGGGTAGATGTGGAGAAACTCTGTGACAAGGTCACGGATCCGGCGCTCATCACGGGAGGGTACATCTTTAAGAAGGACAAGCCTCCTTACTCACAGGCATGGAGTACTGCCGTTGAAGGAGTGCCCCTTGACACTCACGTGCCGAACCAGCTCAACGCGGCGCAGTTCGGCTACCTAACGACCTATGTGGACAGTTTTGAAACGGCACTCCATGGGGACAGTTTTAGAGATCCTAACACTGGCTATGCCGCTTATATCGATGTGCCGTCATTCATCGATAACCATCTATTTGTTGAATGTTTTAAAGAAATCGATGGCTACCGAATCAGCCAGTATTTCAGCAAGGATCGTGATGAGAAGATCCGTGCCTTGCCGATCTGGGACTACAATCTAGCCCTTGGAAATGCGAATTATTTGGAAGGGCAGAATCCCACGGGCTGGTATTATTCGCAGCTTAGCGGGAGCAACTATTACTGGTACGACAGGCTCTTTGAGGACCCAGAGTTTACATTGGTCTACTGGGATCGTTTCTGGGCACACCGCCGGAGTATGTTTGCCGACGCCACACTGTTAGCGAAGATTGATGCGCATGATGCCAATCTCGACGCTCCGAACACCTCGGGCGAATCTGCCGTGACTCGTAACTTTGATCGATGGGACATCTTGGGAAGTTATGTGTGGCCGAATGCCGATGATTCTGACCTACGCACCACCCATCAATCCGAAGTGGATTGGATGAAGGGTTGGCTAATGACTCGGATGACGTGGATTGATACCCAATCGCGTGGTACGGGTGGTATCGCACGACCGCCAACATTCAACCAATATGGTGGCAATGTGATGGCAGGCTTCAGTCTAACGATGACTGATCCAAACGCCTGGCCAGGTGGTGATGTCTACTACACAACGGATGGGGGGGATCCTCGCATTCCCAGCAATGGCGTCACCCTGGTCTCGGAAACTGCAGGCTGTGAAGCCTTGGTTCCATCGGTCGCGAACGCTGGTAGCACGCTCACCACTGCTCACTGGACGATGACCGCGGCCCCGCCTAATGCTGCTAATTGGACATCTGGAACGCAGGGAGTTGGCTACGAGAATGCCGCGGCAAATACGTATGATCCGCTCATTGGATTGAATGTTGGAAGCGCGATGGCTGGCATCAACGAGACCGTCTACATCCGCATTCCCTTCAATGTCGCGGATCCGTCTCAGTTCACTCAACTGTCATTGCTCTTGAAGTACGATGACAGCTTTGTTGCCTATCTGAATGGCGTCGAAGTCGCACGAGATGTCTCACGTACGCCCGCAACACTGTCTTGGAACTCTGGTGCCACCGATGTTCATGATGACAGTTTAGCGCAAAGTTTCATCGCCTTCGACATTAATTCTCACATTGATAAACTTCAATCCGGGGCGAACATGCTCGCGATTCATGGGCTGAATCGATTTCCAGGAAGTAGCGATGCCCTCTGGCTTGCCTCCTTGGTAGGGCAGAGCAATGGCAATCAGCCATCAGCGACGGCGAGCATCTATTCCAGTGCGGTCCCGCTGGCGGGTGGCGTGGAGATCAACGCTCGTGTCTATGACGGCACGCAATGGAGCCCGCTGAGTAATGGCCTCTTTGCGGTCAATGGAGCCACTGCGTCCTCGGCTAACATCACGATTTCGGAACTCAATTATCGCCCAGCGTTGCCTACTGCTGCTGAAGTCGCTGAGGGGCATCTTACGAGGGGAGACTTTGAATACCTCGAGCTCCTCAATACCTCAGCGACGGATCATGTTTCTCTGGTCAACGCTCACTTTAGCCGTGGTGTGACGTTCACCTTTGCCAACGACTTGGGCGCGGATGCGCTCGTGCTACCACCCGGTGGTCGTGCAGTCATCGTGGATGACGCGGAGGCATTTAGATTCCGCTATGGACCTTCGGTCATCGTTGCCGGGACTTATGCGGGCTCGCTCAGCAACGACGGTGAGCGCGTCACGCTGCTTGCGTCGGATGGCTCTGTCATCCAGGATTTCACTTACAATGACGTCGAGCCGTGGCCTGTCGCGGCAGATGGCGACGGTTATGCTCTTGTGTTAGCCGAGCCACTGTCTACTCCGGTTCTGTCAGATCCGAGTAGCTGGCGCTCCAGTGTATCGGTTGGTGGTACCCCTGGCGGTGATGACACCGTTCCATTCACAGGAGTTGCCGGAAACGACCTCGATGCAGATGGCAATCAGGCACTCATCGAATACGCGATGGGAGCTAGCGATGACGATGGAGGCTCGCAGCGCCTTCCGAGCGTTCGTTTAGAACTCATGGATGTGGATGGCGTGGTTGATGAGTATGTCGTCTTCGAGTTCACCAAGAACCTGGCAGCCGTCGGTCTGACGTTTAGTATTGAATCGTCGACAGGTGTCATTGCCTGGACGAATGTGAGTGAGGACTTCCTCTACCTTTCAACGACGAATAATGGGGATGGAACGTCTACGGTGAGCTATTGCTCGGTTGCTCCGTTTCCGTCGGAAGGTGTGCGCGGGATCTATCGGCTGCACGTCACGCAATAGGCCTTATTGGCTCACTTGCCATCATCGACACAGGTTGAAGTAGACATTGGCCACTGATGTTTTAGCCTCGGCACAATATGCGTTTCATCGCAACATTCACCATCTCGTGATCCCGATCATCTGTTCGGTGGTCTTCTCTGTTTGAGTAGGCCGTTCTGGGCGTTTATCGCCCAAGCTGGATCTTTAATTCTCTACTGAGATCTGATGACGGACTGTTGTGTCCTGGTCTTGGTAGGTTCTAGGAGTGTTGTGAGAATGCGAACTTATGGAAATGGGCGTCTAGCGTCCGAGGAGGCCTGTCACTTGGTCTCTGCAATTATCGAGGGCCGTGCTGTGCTCGGGCCTAAACCTGCGCGTAGCCAGGTCTTTGCTTATTATTGTCATCAATTGGAGCGTAGCTTTCGACAGACACGTGGAGCATCGCCCCACTGTCGTGCGGAGACGACGCTGTTCTGTGCTGTCGTTCGAGGCACATGGCTCTTGGAGCAAGTGCCGCATCGTTCTCGTAAGCTGGTATTGTTTCTACTGAGACTCTGCCGCTTTCATGAGCAGTGGGTTCGAAGTCCCGAATACTCCTGGGGACTTTGATCAGTTTCAAGCAGTGGATGCCGTGGTGCTACTCCGTTCACTGATTCGCCATCTCTTTGTGCGTTTTGAAATGCCTCAATACTGGGATTCTGTATGGTTCCAAGAGGGGGATATCGACTACGCTCAGATGGAATGGTTCGTCCATGTCGCCAGTGGACAGAGCCTGCAGAAGGCCAGGGGACTGCCATTGGTATTCACAAAGCAGGCCACTCATGAAACGGGTCAGGCTCCGGGTGGACTCACCTTGTTCGAGGCCATGCGTTGGGGGCAGTTGCGAGCCATGGGGGCTGGTCGCGAGTTGTGTCGACAAATTCTCCATACTCCGGCTGCTGGGGATTTCAACAATGACGCTTCGCTCTGTCTGCCGCTCTTCCGCCTGATGATTCGAGATGCGGAGTGTCACGCACAAGTGGCGGGAGCTCTTGTCGAGTATGTAGGCCTGAGACGATTGGGCCAACCAGATGGCGAGCGGTATCGATTTCAGCGTAAGACGATGCGTGCCCTGAGACGAGAGATAGCCAACTTCTATCGAGCCTATCCGCACGCGACATGGGAACGTCGAGTTCAGGTCGTGGAGACCGTTCGCCCACGCACTAGAAAGCAGCGGATCTATAACTGGCCAGCCATGTCCACGGTCGACAGCTTTGACCAGGTAGATTCAGGTTCAGTGTGGTGGAGATTGTTCGAGCTGCGTCGATCTCACCTGTTGGAAAGCGAGGGACGGCATCTTGGCCACTGTGTGGGATCTTACATCGGAGCGTGCCTCGACGGACACTCAAGTATTTGGTCGTTGCGCTCGTTTCGCGGAGAGGCCCAACGTTGGGAAGCCATGATCGATGTGCATCCTAACATGAGAGCAATCGTCGAAGTGAGAGGGTATGGAAATAGCAAGCCTTCGCCGGATGCTTTGGAGATAGTGAGAGCATGGGCGAAACGGAACCGGTTAACGTTCTAGTTAGAGTCTCAAATAGAGATTGCGTCTATTGCACCAACGAACCATGACGAGCGAGATCCAGCAACCTAACAACATGAATAAGACCGCGTACCAGAGAGGCGCGTCTTTGGGGCCGAAACGTTCAAAGGCGTTGAGCGTGATCATGTGGATAACGTAGGCGGCGAAAGCATTGGCGCCGATATCGGTAAACAGCGATAACGTGCGCCCACGCATATCACAGCACCAGACGAACACGACATAAAGAGCTAGAGAGAAGCCTGCAGCAAAGGTGAGGTAGGAAACGCTTCCTGCCCGTTGGCTCATGGTCCACAGGTCGACCTCGGTGTTCGGTGGAAAGAACGGTGGAGCTGCGAGTTGCCCTCCTTGGCTCAAACAAGAGATGGCGTAACCGACTACCATTAAGACTGTGCCCCAGATGGCCATCGGCTTGAGGGAATCAGATGTCGAGCGTTGGATCCAATCATAGGCGAAAGAACCTGCTAACGTAGGGACGGCCCAGCTGAGAAAGCCTAACAAACCGCCGTCGATGACGCGCCACGTCTGCAGCGTGTCATACCAGAAGAGGTGGGAGACAACGACATGGAGGATCGCCGACCCAAGGAGAAACAAGATTCGGGTGCGAATACTCCGCGTGATGACTGGCAAGACCCAAAGACTGGTGACACCAATGTGTGTCAGTGCCTGAAACGAGCTGCGCCTGAAGCTCTCGGAGAAGAAGCCTTGCACCCCAAGTTCCTTGAGTTCCGACCAAGCCCTATAGTTTCCGTCGAGCTGGTAGAAGAAGATGCCAAAGATGAACAGGCTGATCCCTCGTTTCAGTCCTCGTTTGTAGGCAGCGGCAGCGCCGTGTCGCTCAATTTCTTTGAGGAGCACAAGCCGAAGGGCGAATCCCACTGCAAAGAAGAAGTGCGGCATCACAATATCGGCATAACTGCAGTACGTATTGTGGTGCCGGAGGATAGCGGGGACACTGGCGAAGCCGCCGAGGAAATTCACCACGAACATCGCGGCCACCGTGTAGCCACGGAATTGATCTAACGATTGGATACGTTGCTTGGACTCCATTTCCCAGGGTGCTATGCGACCCGTGAAAAGGTCAAGTTCCCTAAGAGGCAGAGGGTCAAAGTAACACTTCCAAGGCACCTGGCAAGATGCGGACCGAGAAACTGCCGGACCCAATGAGTTCTCCGTCCACGTTTATCGGTAGCGAGGCGTCTGTCGTGAGTGTGAGCGAAGACACCTGTTGGTAATGGATACCAGGGGCCCCAAGATGCTTGCCTTTGCCCAGCTTGGCGAACATGCGCAACATATCCAGTCGAGTTGCTTTCTTCAGATAGAGGAGGTCCAACTTCCCATCGTCCAACACTGCTTTGGGTGCTAGCATCATCCCTTCGCCCGTGTGAATCGTGTTGCAAGCAGCGAGCAAGATGAACTCATCTTCAATCGTTTCGCCGTCTACCTCAAGCGTGGCGGGATATCTCCGGTTGATAAACAGATGGGCCAAAGCGGCGACATCGTAGCGGCGACGCCCCAACCAGCGCATGGATTCAGCCAGTTGATTGGCAGAGGACATGAGCCCCCATCCGACGACATTGAACCCGTAGCGCGTTGTTCCGCCAATCGTGACTTCAAACAGGTCAACGAATCTCGAGGTCTGTCCTATCATGCGTGACAACACCTCTGCAGGGTCAAGACAGCTGAGATCTTGAAGGAACGAGTTGCCAGTGCCGCCTGGCAAGAGTGTCAGAAAAACGCGGGACTCAGCGTTGCGATTCATCAGTCCGTTGACCAATTCATGCATGGTGCCATCTCCCCCGACGCCGCAGATGGCATCGCCCTCGCGGCATTCAAGTTGTTCCACGATTTCGCGAGCGTGGCCAGCGTGCTCGGTGAAGAGAACACGAGTCTCGATTGCATGGTCCTGCAGAAAGGTCTTCGCCTTCGCCGCTAGCGAAGCGTTGTTGCCCACGCCACCTTTGGGATTGGCAATGAGAATGACTCTGCGTAGATTCATAAGGACCCAAATGAGTGTGGGAAGTCAGCCTGGGAAGGTAAAGAATAACGTTATTCCCCGGCGCTTGTAGTAATCTAGTGCACGAGCGAGGACATCGATATAACCTATCCAGAGTCTGTCAGTAAGGCGACCGGTTCCTAAGGGCGCTTGAGATCTCTCGTAATGGCGGGTCCAGAGGAGCGATTCTCATCATCGAGGGTAGCCATTTCACTAGCAATGGCGATCTTCGCCAGGTAGATGGCCGTCTTGTCACCATGGCTGCTGTAGTAACTCATCCAGAGTAAATTGTCGTGCCAGATGAGGCCTGCATAGCTGGAATCGCCTTTGCTAGGTAGTCTGAGTTTGGCTTCGTAGTGACCGTTGTCAGGATCGATAAGGCCAAGTTCAGTCCACTGCTCGCTGCCGTATCGCCGCGCAGCAGTGAGCAAGCGACCACTAGGTAGGCGGATCATGGCCGGCCCACCTAGCCTATGTCCGAGCTTTCGCCATTCCCAATCCTGGTAGGGTGGCTGGGCGGTGCCAAACAAAGCGTCGGATGAACTTGGGCGATCACTGTTGTCTCTCCTCAGGAGAAGGTGGGCCGTCCCATCTGGCATAAAGACGGTAGCATGTTCGTTGGCGCGATCATTTGGTGGTCGCAGGTGATCCACGAGCACCTTGTAGGTAATGCCATCAGTGGTTGTGTAGAGACGCGTGGAATCACGGGTGCCCCACTTGTATCCCAATGCATAGCCAATCGCGTCTTGCCATGCGGTTTGCCAGAGCCAATAGCCTTTATCCGCCACTCTTTGTGGGCCTTCCCACGTAACGCCATCCTTTGAGAGGTAGGTGACAGACTGATTGTTTCGATTTACCGAGTCATCGTGATCCACATCATACTCGCATGAGTTCAAGAGCAGTTGACCATCCGGCGTGATCGAGAGTTTGGCATCACGCAAATCAAGTCCAGGCGACTCTAGCAAGGCCTTGGATTCCCAAGTCGTGCCATCGTTTGATGAAATGACGCGAATCTTGCCATGATCACCGCTGGCCACATGCCCACTACCTTCGCGAAAGGCGCAAAACCACCGTCCGTGAAAACGCTCGAGATCCGTAAATGCATTGTGCGGCGCCGCGTCCCAGATCCGTTCTAGGCTAATCTGACGGAACTCTTCTTCGGCCATGGCCGACGCGGCCATAGTGAACATGAGAAGAATGTGTATACGCATCAGCACTAGACTAGAAACTGCCCAGCGGAGAATCAAACAGAATATAAGATGCTAAAATTTCCTCAATCTCGTTCGAAAGATGAGGATAAGAGCTGCCCGATCGTCTTCGATGGGTAGGATCTGGAAATGGACGCTGCATGGAAGGCACGGAATGAGTTCTATCCCCCGAAATTTGAAATGCGTAAGACTCGGCGGGGTCCTGTGGCTACAGTGTCTATCATACGCACAAGTAGCGTGAATCGAGAGAGGAAAGCTTGATCAAGGCACTCTCTCTTCTGGTCGGAATGCCACGAGGAGGTAGGTTCGTTCAGAATAGCATTGAAGGCTGAAGGGAAACGGATAGAACGGACTGATTATTTGTTACCTCGATTCATGAAAACCCTGATTCTCGCCCTTTTCACGTTCTCCCTCGCCATGCTGTTCTGCGGCTGTGGTGGATCTTCTAAGTCCTCTTCTGGCAAGTACCGTATTGCGGTGGTTCCAAAGGCATCGAATCATATGTTTTGGAAGACGATTCACGCAGGAACAATCAAGGCGGCGCAGGAGGAAGATGTGGAGATTCTTTGGAAGGGGCCGTTGATCGAGAGCGATCGCGAAGGTCAGATTAAGGTGGTGGAGAACTTTGTTACCCAGCAGGTCGATGCGCTCGCTCTTGCACCGTTGGATGATCAGGCGATGATTCGCCCGGTTAAGGAAGCCTCCCAGGACGGCATCAAGGTGGTGATCTGGGATTCGGGCCTCGATCAGAGCGCCGAGCCGTTCTTCGACAGCTTTGTCGCAACCGACAACTTTGCCGCTGGCGAAAAGTGCGGTAAGAAGCTCGCGGAATTATTAGGTGGTGAAGGCAACGTGGTGCTGCTGCGGCACATGGTAGGATCGGCGAGCACCCGCAAGCGCGAAGAAGGATTCTTGAAAGGCCTCAACGAGGCTGGCCCAAACATCGCGTTGATTTCCGATGACAAGTATGGCGGTGCCACCATGGAAGAAGCGCTCGAAGTGTCTAATAATTTGCTCAATCGATTTGGTAGTGCCGCTGACGGAATCTTCACACCAAACGAATCCACCACCGAAGCCATGATGAATGCTCTTGAGACCGCGGGCCTCGCTGGAAAGGTGAAGTTCGTTGGCTTTGATAACAATGACACGCTAGTGTCGGGGATCGAAAGCAAGGTGATCGATGCGCTGGCCTTGCAGGATCCATTCAACATGGGATACCTCGCTGTGAAACATGCCGTCGCACACCTTAAGGGAGAAACAGTCGACAAAGTGGTGGATACAGGGTCGTTGATCCTTACCCTCGACAATCTCCAGGACGCACGTAGTCAAGAACTGGTATCGCCAGACGTCGACAAGTGGTTGAAGGAGTAGCAACCTTGCCGCAGCCACGTCCACTGCTGCGCCTTAAGGCGATAGCCAAGGCATTTGGCCCGGTGAAGGCCTTGCGTGGTGTGTCGCTCGATGTTTTCCCTGGACAGGTTCATGCGCTGATTGGCGAGAACGGGGCAGGCAAGAGCACATTGATGAAAGTGCTGAGTGGTGCTCACGATCCAGACGTCGGTACCGTCGAATTGGACGGGCAACCGTTAGTGCTCGCCAATCCCTCGTCGGCTCGGCAAGCTGGGATAGCGATGATCTACCAGGAACTGACCCTCGCGCCTCACTTGACCGTTGAAGAGAACATCACACTCGGTCTCGAGCGTTCTCGATTCGGCTTGGTGCAATCGCAATCAGGAAAGGTGGCCGAAGCCTTGGACTTGCTCGGTCGTGAAGACATTGCTCCCGGCCAGAAGGTGCAATCCCTGACCATCGCGCGGCAACAGGTGGTAGAGATTGCCCGGGCGATTGTTAGCGATGCTCGCATTGTCATCATGGACGAACCGACAAGTTCACTTTCCGAAGAGGACAAACAGGCCTTGTTTCGCGTGATCCGAAATCTTCGCGAGAAGGGCATGGCGGTGATCTACATCAGTCACTTTCTCGATGAAATCGATGAAATCGCCGATCGCTACACAGTACTTCGCGACGGCGAATCGGTGGGTGAAGGCATGGTGGCGGAGTCGACCATCGAATCGTTGGTTGAACAAATGATAGGAAGAAAGCTGAAGGACATGTATCCGCGTCCAAGTCATGAGTTAGGCAAGGTGGTTGCCACAGCGCGGGACATCGGTGGCCGACCCTTGCCGCAAGGTGTGGGTTTCGAGCTTCGTGAGGGTGAAATCCTTGGAGTTTTCGGACTCGTCGGCGCCGGACGCACGGAACTTGCCCGTTGTCTCTTCGGACTGGATGAGGTGCAAGCGGGTACGCTTGAATTGCGCGGTGACGCTCCCTTGAATCTTAGCGACATTCATCCTGTCCAGGCTCTCCGCTGTAGCCTTGACTATCTTAGCGAGAATCGTAAGGACGAAGGTCTCGCGCAGAATCTAAGTATTCGGGATAACATCACGCTTTCAGCGATTCGCAAAACCTCCCGATGTGGATTTCTCAAGTTACGCGAAGAGGACGGCACGGCTGCCAAGTGGGTCGATAAACTCGGAGTGCGCTGTTCGAGTGCAGGACAACCGGTGCGGGCGTTGTCTGGTGGTAACCAACAGAAGGTCGCCATTGCGCGCATGCTCCACCACGACAGCCAGATCCTGATCATGGACGAACCCACGCGCGGAATCGATGTCGGAAGCAAGCACGAAATTTACGAGTTGATTCACGATCTCGCTGCTCAAGGTAAGAGTATTTTGGTCATCAGCTCGTATCTTCCGGAACTCACTGGCATCTGCCATACACTAGCAGTTATGCATCGGGGGGCGCGTAGCGAGGTGCGGGCTGTCGATACTTGGAGCGACCGGGAGGTCATCCGGTTTGCCACCACCGGTAAGACCACTGGTTCTGCTGCTTAACATAAATTTACGATGACAAAACTCCCTCTACCTGGCTCTAATTGGAAATCGTTGCTGCTCCCATTTATTGGGTTGGTATTTGTTTTTGGGCTATTCACGGCGCTGATTGCGGCCTTTGAACCGGACAATCTCGGATCCTTTCTTTCTAGTAGGAACGCCAAGACCATTATCACCCAAACGGTGATCGTGGGCATCGGCGCGCTTGGAATGACCATGGTGATCACCAGCGGCGGCATCGACTTGAGCGCAGGTTCGCAGATTGCGTTGGCTTCGGTCGTGTGCGCGATGACGTTAAACGCGTTCGCAGACGGCGATCCAGCGACAATCGGTACGTTTGGAATGATCGTCGCCACCCTCGCAGCCATGGCCACGGGTGCCGTAACCGGTGCCTTCAACGGTGGGGTTTCGTGTTTCTTGAAAATCCCGCCCTTCATTGTGACACTTGGAACAATGATGATCGCCCGTGGTGCCGCCGAAGGCATCGCCAAGCAATCACAGGTGCGCACGCCCTCCAACACGCTACAGACCTTTATGGAGCGCAATCCGGATCCCGAATGGATGATCTTTGCGCCGGGTGTGTGGATCACGATCGTCTTGCTCGTGATCGTGGCGGTGACAATGCGATACACTGTCCTTGGTCGCTATATCTATGCGCTGGGTTCTAACGAATCGACCGCGCGACTCTGCGGGGTTCCGGTGACCAGGTATCGCATCCTAATCTACACACTTTGTGGCACGTTGTTAGGCATCTCCGGTGTGATGTCCTACGCCTTTCTTTCCTCGGGTGACCCAACGACAGCGGTCGCTAAAGAGTTAGACATCATCGCTGCCGTTGTCATCGGTGGCGGCTCGCTGAGCGGCGGGCAGGGAAGCCCCATCGGCAGCATTGCCGGTGCCTTGATCATGACTTTACTTGTCAGCGGTTGTTCGATGCTCAATGTGCCCGACTATTCGCAGAAGATCATCATTGGCTTCATCATTATCGGCGCTGTGGCGGTCGATACATGGAAAACCCGGCGCCAGGCTAGTTGAGTTGAGTTGAGCCATGGCCGAAGCATTCGGACTTGCCACGCTGACTGTAGAGGAGCGACCGTGGCGAGTCGGCGACCTATTTACTTCAACGCTTGATGGAGGTTCTCCATTTCCTGTTCGATGTCTGATCCGGCAACCGTATTCGCTACTTCTTGCTCTAGCAGTTTGCGATAGCGCTTGCGCATCCGACTCACAGCGACCTTGACCCAGCCTTCCCCACGGCCGATCTGCTGGGCGATCTCTTGATAAGTCTTGGTGTTCTCGTTCCATGCCAGGCAAGGCTGAAGTGCGACAAATTCGCGGTCTTTTCCAGACTGAGCGAATTCCTTCTGTAGCATCTCCAAGACGCGATCCAAGACCGAGGTAGCCCAAGCGCGATCGAATAGCTGGTCCGGAGTCATGCCGGGATCGACGGGCTCCGTGGTGTAGCGTTCCTCGACTTCCTCGAGATGGATGGGGACGTGAGCTACTCCGCCGCCGCGTTTCAGTGCGAGCCCTTTCTCTCGCTCGTCATTCAGAAAACGTTTGAAACGGACGAGGAGAAACGAACGAAAGGTGCAGTCTTGATCGGCCGCCTGCTCAACCCATTGCTTCTCAATCAATTTCGAGACAAACGCTCGTGTAAGATCTTCTGCATCTTCTGGACGACTCCCGCCTCGTCTGGCATAAGCATATAAGGGATACCAATACTGCGCGCCAAGCGATTCCATATCTGCAGGACTACCTTTTCCAGCCCGTTGAATCATAGTCCAACGCGTCGGTGGAAACTGTTCTGGGCGGGGCTTCGACACTCAGCTCAACACAGTAGAGCAGAATTCGATCGTCCAAGAAGGAAATTCTTCGCTCTCTAAAAAGGCTAGCTCTGATGCTGGTGATAGAGCCGTGCCGCCGTCCGATAGCGCGTGAGGAGCCGCACTCCATGACCCACGGCGGCGCCTGGAGCGATTCCCGATATTAGATAGAAGGCCATCTGGCCGAACCATCCTCTATCGGGAATCGCCATCCAAACAATCCCCGCGGTGAAAATGACGCTGATCACGCCGAAATGAAGGTAGAGGTGAGGTGCTGCGGAGATGGGTTGGGCCATCCCTATCATGCGCATCAGGCCCGTCGTGTAGAGTGCGGATAGTGCCCATGCCATTGCGATGCCTATGAGAAGAATTAGGCAAGCCTTTGCTAGTTGCTTCCGTTGGGGGGCTTCGCCATTGAGAAAGACGGGTCTCGGTTTCGTCCCGTCCCAGACGGCAGGAGAACCACTCGGGGCGGCTGGAAAGAGCATCAAGTGTTCGCAGTTTGGGCAGGCGCCGATGCTAAGTGTGAAATCGGCCCCGTACGAGATGACCGTCTGGCAAGAGGAGCATTGTCTTTCCATGAGAAATAGGCTGAGTGGAGGTGGGGTGAGACGGTCTTTCATGCCGCCGTTACCTCTTACCTGGGGAAGTCGTGAGAATGGTCTCCACTTTTCTGAAGAATTTTTGAATAAATCGAACGTGGATGCCAGAAGCGCTCGCCCGCTGGTCTCATCTTTCCGAATTTCTTGTGAATAATCCTCTTACCACCTCGCCCCCTGCGAAGTCCTGCCAGGGCTGTGGGGCGCTCTTGCCTAAGGGAAAACCAGGAATCCTTTGCTCGAAATGCCTCTGGGCGGGAGCTGCCAAGTCAGCCGCGTCTCCTGACGAGGAGGACACGCTTTCGGAGCTCAGCGAGTTGTTGCCTGACTTCGAATGGCTTGACGTGATCGGACGCGGAGGCATGGGTACTGTTTACCAGGCACGCCAGAAACGGCTCGATCGTCTCGTCGCCGTGAAAGTGTTGTCGGAGGAGATCAGTGTTGAGTCACGTTTCGCGACGCGTTTCGAGCGGGAGGCGAAGATTCTTGCTCGCTTGAATCATCCGCACATTGTGACGATCCACGATTTCGGCCAAGAGCTAGACATTTACTACCTCGTGATGGAGTATGTGGATGGCATTGATCTCGCCAAGCTGCTGAGAAGCGAACCGCAACCAGTCGAAAGCAGTATTCGAATTGCTCGACAATTGTGTTCTGCACTCGTCTTCGCCCATGAGCGCAGTATCCTCCATCGGGACATCAAGCCTGCCAATGTCCTGTTAGACGCCGATGGCCTGGTCAAGATCGCTGACTTCGGCTTGGCAAAGTTGGGCCCGTCACTGGATGCTGGTGCTACCCTGACACAGCCAGGCACCACCATGGGAACCCCGCGTTACATGGCTCCAGAACAAGGGGAAGATCCTGATACGATCGATCATCGTGCCGACATCTTTGCCTTTGGCATGATCTTTTATGAGTTGCTCACCTCTGAAGTCCCTTCGGGACTGATTGAGCTGCCATCTACCAAGGCACCAGTCGATCAACGAGCGGATGACATTATTCGCAAGTGCTTGGCTCCCAATCCGAACAACCGCTACAAACGAGCGAGTGATTTGGAAGCGGATCTCCTAGCACTAGATCGTACGTCCTCGGCGACTAGCGGGTCGAGAAAGGAGGACAGCTGGCTGCGCCCTCCATCGGTGAACTTGATCGAAGAGGATTCATCAGAGGCCGTCACGGTGATCGATTCGTTCGCAAACATGAACCGACACACGCAGCCCAAAGCGAAGACAGCAAGAACAAGACTGATCGGATGGTCGTGTGTCTTATTGGCTGTAGCCGTCGTGTTGGCCGTCTTTAGCCGGATGAATGAGCCAGTTGCTCGGGACGTGTCCCTGATGACGTTGCCTGCGCTGGACGGGCCTTGGTGGTTTGATGAAATGCCCTATCTGATTCCTCCTGCACGTGAGCAGCTCGCAAGATCTGAGTACTTCAAGTTCCCTCGGACTGCTGCTGAAGTGAGGCGTTTCAAAGAACGCACAAACAAAGCCGTCCGCGCGCTGAGCGAGACGGCGGAAGATACCGTTTTTAGCGCTGTGTTAGAAAATCTACTCAAACGGTCCGTAAACCCGGACGACGTCCTCACATCCATTCCTGAATCACTTGCTTCAGAGAATCCCGCATGGGAACACACCAGGGGCAATCTTGCCCATCTTCTGGGAGATCACCAAGTCGCCGAACAGCACTATCGCAAAGCCCTCCGTGACTATCGCCCTGAACCCTCTGGGCACAGGGGATTGATCAGCCTCTGTCTCTCGGATCTCGCCCGGAGCCAGGCCGCGAGTGGATGCAGCGAGGATGCTGCTGAGACTTATGATAGAGCTCTTGACGCGATGATAGACGATCAGGCCCCTTTCTTCCGGGCGTCCTGCCTGGCTGGGAAAGCGGATGCGTGTCGACGTTTTGAAGCTTGGGAAGAAGCTGAAAGATCTCTGCTTGAGGCGAAACGTATACTCGAAGACGCTGACGTCGAAAGTGGTCATCCGATGATGACCTACATCCACCAACGCTTTGGCTGGCTCTACCTTGACGACTGGAAACTGAAAGATGGTCTCCACGCGTTCACGGGCGCGATCCAATCTCGCGAGCGATGGTTAGAATCCGCCGCCGATGAAAGTCTATCAACTCAGATTCGTCATCAGCATGATGAAATGGCCCTGGCCATGTGCCAACGTTATGCTGGCGAGACAGATAAAGCCATCGTTGGCTACGAGGGCGTCCGTCAAGAGCTTTATGCCATGCGCCAGCGTGTGAACCGTACGCCATCGGTTTATCGAGAATGGACCAACCGCTACTACAACAACAGTGAGCGTTTGGGTGATTGCTACCTCTTCAGTGAAGCCGGGGCCCAACAGGCGTCCCACCATTTCCAACTGGCCGCGTTAGATTTGCAGCGGGAGCTGGAAGCCATGAGCCCGGACAAGGCGCCCACGTATCGACCTCAGTATGGCCGAATTCTCGCCAAGGCCGCCATCGCCCAAATGCTTGTCGAGGGCCAACAAGCGCCTTTGAAATCACTCTCAGCCGAACTGGGCAATCTAGAGCTAGAGGGAAATAATAAGTCGTTGTTAGATCTGTTTCTCGCGATCGGTCAGATCATCGTGGATTCTCGAGTTCGTGGGAGCGCAGGCATCACGGATTCGGTCGCTCGATTGAGCGCTGCCGTAGAGGCCAATCAGGACAGGCAATTTGGTCGTGACGTGCGCGAATTATTCCTCGTTGCCTGCCGTGAATTGGCTTCGTACTGTGACGGTGAGAATGCGCAGAAGCTTGCCAGCGTCATCACCCGTTTGCTGCCCCGCGACCCTGTCGACCAATCGGTCCTTCCCTTCCTCCGTCCACATTTCAACCGATTGATCGATCTTCGAATGCGTTCAGAAGAAATGAACTGGGATCTTCTCAGGGATATCCACTGGGCCAAGACGGGATCGCGTCTTGGTGAGGATTTCCCGAAGGAGCCGATCATGATGTTCTACCTAATGCCGGATGCTGGCTACCTGATCCAGTTTGATCCTAATGGAACATCTTTAAATC
>JAACDM010000262.1 GCA_009936795.1 Verrucomicrobiaceae bacterium
CGGCGAACCCGGTGGTGGTGAGCCCGGCGGCGGCGAACCCGGTGGTGGTGAGCCCGGCGGCGGCGAACCCGGTGGTGGTGAGCCCGGTGGTGGTGGCCTCCCGTTTCTCCCGGACTCGATGACTGTAGCTCTATTTCACTTTGACAATAATGGGAACGACTCGTCTGGAAACGGCTTCGACCTGACTGCAGCGGGAAGCGTCAGCTATCAAAACACCGATCTTGGGTGGATGACAAATCCGTCAGGGACGTCTGTACGATTTCAGGACGCCGATGATAGACTGTTTGTTAGTATCCCAGATGAACTCCTCTTACCAAACACCGGAGGCGAGATCACTTTGGAATGGCAAATGAAGGTTCTCTCGCTTCCCTTGAGTGGCGAAGGTGGCCACTCTCAAGTCTTGCTCGGTCAGAGCTGGAACAACTTTTTAGAAATGTATACCCACCGCTGGGCATCTCCTCCAATTCCTGTAGTTCGTGCCAACGGGCAGGATGTCGCATCGGAGGAAATGTTGGCTCCATATTACACGGGAGATTGGTTTAGTGTCAGAATTACGCTCGATTCCGACGGAAACGTCCGAACCTTCATCCAAGGCAACCTGATCTCTGAGATGACGAAACCTGCACAAGCTAGCCGCGGAAACGACTGGCTACTATCGCTAGGAAACTTTGATGGCTACATCGACGAACTTCGGATCAGCAATACGCTGCGGACCGACGAATTAAGTGTCGCCGCATTGAAAGCTGCCCCAACTCCGACGGATTCCAAGAGATCTCGCCAGCGTGATGCCCATCACTTAGTTTCAAGCTTAGACAAGGACCAGTTTGAGGCAGAAGGCGAAATCTTCAGCGATCAAACCACGCGATGGAGCCCTCTTGGAGTGAGTGTCATAGACGTTGATGGCACACCTTTTATTGAGGTGACCTACAACCGGCCCAGTGGGAGCGTCGCAATAAACACATGCCAGTATACTCACAACAACCTATTCTACTCGATCGAAATATCACCTTACCTAACAGAGATAGAATCTTGGCATTCCTCACCATTGATGTGGCACCAATTCGACGCACCTGAACACCAGGCAGATGGGACGGAAACGGTTCGCATCGTGACACGGGCTGAGGCTGCTGATTCTCTCTACATAAGGCTTCGCATGCAAACCGCCCTCAATGACTAGGCGGGTCATCCATCACCCGGACTTAATTGATCTAAGGTGAGAGCGTTCTCCCAGGCAATCAGCATACGCTTACGTCCATGACCCCATCGGTAATTCCCAATCACTCCCGTCTCGCGGATCACACGGTGACACGGAATGAGAAAAGCGAGTGGATTCGCACCAACTGCCGAGCCAACAGCTCGCGCAGCCTTCGGCATTCCAATCGCCTCGGCCAATCGACCGTAAGAAGTAAGGCAACCAGCCGGAATCGCTAACAGCGCTCTCCAAACCCGTAACTGAAAGTCAGTGCCTCTGACCCAAGCTGTGATCGACGGGCAGTAGCCGCATCGGAAAACATGGCCCAATTGATCCTGGACCTTCTCGTTGTCTCTTTCGAATACCGCCTTCGGCCAGTCCTCATGCAACGTTTCAATAGAGGCTCTTGCATCCTCTCTCTCCGCAAAGGCCAAGTGGCATAAGCCACGCGTCGTCCTTGCAAGAACGCAAGATCCGAAGGGCGTCTCTCCGACTCCCCAATGGATCTGTAGCCCTTCGCCACCAGATTTGATCTCACCAGGAGTGGCAGCTTCCAGCTTCACACAAAGATCGTGAAGACGACCAGATCCTGACAAACCTGCATCGATCGCCACATCAAACACCGACTGACCACGTTGCAAAGCACGCTTCGAACGCTCCAGTGTTAGATACTGAACGAAGGCCTTGGGAGTAACGCCCGCCCACTGCTTAAACAAGCGGTGCACATGAAACGGACTCAGTCCCACAAGTTCAGCAACCTTAGCCAAATTCGGCTGGCACTCGTGATGCTGATCCAGGAAACGGATGATCTTAGCAATGCGCTCGTAGTCACTCATAAGAGAACGGAAACGGCACTTAAGCTCAGAATCGACCCTATCCTTGCGGTCACTTCAATGATTCCTGCCCATTACCTCCGATATATCGGTCGCGGGCGTGTCAAACGCTCCATCCAGCCCTCCGCGCCAGGCTGAAACCGCAGCGCATTTGAGCGATAATCAATCAATGCTCCATGAGTGATGAGGAAATCTGCTCCAATGATCCCGTCCATTCGAATGGTCCGTTTGCGTGCCGGAGCCTCATTGATGGCATCAAGATTTAAAACATGGACCTTGAAAGGTCCCACCCGTCGGTAGTCGCCAATCTGGATCTCATCGATGACGCCCTCCTGCGCCAACGTGTCTTCAGATCCCAACCACGCCAGCCGTAAATCAGAAGCAACCATTTTACTGATGCAACGCTTCGCAAAGCGGTGATCCAGCACCGTATGGCTTGCTCCACTGTCCACAAGAAAGACGCCAGGCTGACCATTGACCCTCACAGGAACGAAGTTCAAACCAAAGTCATCCCGTCGCATCGGAAGGTGATGATTCATGGCGCAACTCGGGAACACAGCCACGACAGCCATGCCGATTAAGAGGGCCGCTACCTGGGGGAAGTTAGCAAAGTTCATAGAGATGTTGGGGGCATGAAGATGCCTGGTCGCACACGCTTGTAAACTCTTTAGCGAGGCGCCCGTCGACGAGCCAGAACCCAGCGCAAGCCCCAGACACTGAAGCCTAGTCCAACGACACCGTAGACGGCGATGCCCACATAGACAGCGTAAGGCAAACGTCCCTTCCCTGGCACGACCTGTCGACCCTCACCTTCTTTAGGTCCCTGGCTCAGTTGGTAGACAACCGAAGCCTCACCTACCAGAGGCGGATGAGGGTTTGACAGAATTCGCGGGAGCAAGAGACCGCCAAACGGAATCGGCCATGTGGCCACCATCATTTGTGCACTGAGAGGATAGCCCATATCATAACGACCATTGGCCCGGCAAACACTCAATCCAAACGCCGTTGCCGACACGCCAAATCCGTCAATGATAGGCCCTGAATCCAGATTGCCTGTGGAGGAGATCTACCCTTGCCCAAACTCACGAAAGCCCACGCCATAGCCTTTCTCCTGCCAGAAATGCTTTACATAGCGCTGAAACCAATTCTCCCCCAGATCTGGCGCAAACGTAGTAAGGTACGAATTTACGCAACCACGAGACGCATCAAGCCCAATGCCGTCGTCGGCCGTTGCAAAGTAGACGGGCAAGCCAAGGCCTTGATCGAGCAGGCCAGTGAAATGCTTCTGATAGTCTCGGATCTATTGGGTGCGATCATTCCCAAGAATATCATCAGCCTTCTGCACTGCCAACAACGCCACCATCCCGTCTGCCGGATAGCACTCGTCAGGATAATCTTCCAACATACCATACTTCGCCCCCTTCAAATCAACAACCAACGCATCCAACATTTCTGCCAACGTGTTTAAGGGCTCCTCACTTCCAGTCAGACGATGATGAGAACAGATTGCAAAGACGTAGAGCATTCGATAGAAGGCATTTTCGTGGTGCAAATAATCTTCCCCCCAATGATCGCAAACCCACTTGGCGTGATTCGGATCCAAGACTAAAGCCGTCGCCGCCTCAACGGCTCCTCAGCATATACTGCGGGGGCCTTCTTCGATAGGCTCGCGTCTGCCTCCCAAGCCGCCTGCAAGTTCTCCGTCCCCCACAGAAAGCCGAAGAGCGGCCACTGCGTCTCATCCAGCTCATGCACATTCAACGTTGCCGCGACTCCCGATCTCACGCGCTCGCGGCACTAGGATTCGTAGCGTTTATGAAGACGCTGGTGCCAAGAGAATGCTAGGGAAGAAGCCGAATCCGTCTTCAATCCATTGTCGGTGACTAGATAGTAAGAACAAACCGCTCCAGGATAGAGAAAGCCACCCATTCCAATCGCCGAGATCAACAAACCCAGCACACGTTTCACCATGACAGAATCTCTGGCAGCGTTGCGATGGGGGCAACTCTTAGTCTTAGAATCGAGATTGCAGCTCAGCTCTTTACTCTTTAGGCTACGCCCCCATGAAGCCGTTTCTCGCATGCATTCTTCTCATTCCGTTGAGCCTCCTCCACGCTGATGAGGATCGGCCTAACGTCGTTCTGATCATGACTGACGACATGGGCTACGCAGACATGAGCTGCCAAGGTTCCGAAAAGATCCGCACGCCCAACCTCGATCTCATGGCCGCCGAGGGGACCAGGTTCACGAACTTCTACGTAGCGCAGCCAGTGTGCACAGCTTCTCGCGCCGCACTCATGTCAGGCTGCTATTCCAACCGCGTTGGCCTGCAAGGCGCGCTCAATCATACGAGTCAGAACGGCATTCACCCTGAAGAATGGCTCATGCCCGAAATGTTCAAAGATCGCGGTTATGCGACCTCGGCCATGGGCAAATGGCATTTGGGCACTGTCGTCAGTCTGGGGGCCACTCGGCACGGATTCGATGAATGGTTAGGCATTCCTTACTCAAACGACAATACAAAATACCACCCTGTCCTCTCCAAAGAAATGCCACCTCTCCCATTCTACGACGGAGAGAAAATCATCGAACAAGATCCTGACCAAAGCCAATTCACTCGGCGTTTTACGGAACGAGCCGTTTCCTTCATCGAGCGCAACCATGATAAGCCCTTCTTTCTATACATGCCCCACGTCATGCCGCATGTGCCGATCTTCGCCTCTGACAACTTTGCGGGCCGCTCGAGTTACGGCGCCTACGCAGACGTGATTGAAGAACTCGACTGGTCTGTAGGAGAGGTTCTCGCCACGCTGAAACGACTCAAGATCGATGACAACACGCTCGTAATCTTTTTCTCAGACAATGGTCCCTGGCTGAGCTACGGCGAACATGCAGGCACCGCTACCCCGTTCCGTGAAGGCAAGCTGACAACCTTTGAAGGTGGCGTCCGCGTTCCTTGCATTGCACGCTGGCCTAACAAGGTGCCTATTGGCCGGGTCTCCGCTACGCCGTTCATGTCGATCGATTGGTTGCCCACCTTTGTCGAACTCTGTAAGGGAAAGGCTCCCACAAAGAAGATCGATGGTCGCAGCGCAAAGAATGTGCTCTTCGGCACTGACGATGGCATACCTCCTCACGAAGCTCTCTTCTTCTACGGTGGCACTGGACTTCAGGCCGTTCGTTCCGGCGACTGGAAACTCCATTTCCCGCACCCCTACATCACAACCGCAGCCGAGCCTGGCGTTGGCGGAAAACCATCGAATTGGGGCAACAACAAAGCCCAATCCATCACGCAAAGCGGTATCAATGGCATCGCTAGCCGACATGGCGGCCGCGTTGAGCACCTAGAACTCTCCCTCTTTAACGTCACCGCAGATCCCGGCGAGAGCGTCAACCTAGCCGAGAAGCACCAAGATATCGTGGCCAAGCTCACCAAGCTCGCAGAGCCCATACGCAAAGAACTTGGCGACAGCCTAACAGGCATCGAAGCGACCGAGATCCGCCCTTCGGGTGTCGCCACAGCTCAATAGGAGACTCTGCGCCTCCGCGTGAGAGTCCACACCTGTACGGATAGCATCAAGGGATGGCAGCTTGTCTATTCACCAATCCACTGGTTTACTAGGTTTCCATGATCCGACAATTTTTACTTCTCTCCCTCGTCTGCACGTGGGTTCATGCAGACGACGAGCCATCTCAAGCCCTAGCGCTCAATCTCGTCACCTTCAATATCCGCATGGATACCGAAGACGACGGAGAGAATCAGTGGAAGCATCGTCGCGACTTTCTGTGCGACACCGTACGGCAATTAGCTCCAGACGTCATGGGCGTTCAAGAGGCCTACGCCAATCAGTTGAAAGACCTGGAGACCGCTTTACCGAATTACGCTCACGTAGGCGTCGGGAGAGACGACGGCAAAGCGGAGGGTGAACATTCATCAATCTTTTACCGCACGGACCGTTTCGAGAAAGTCGCGGATGGCACGTTCTGGCTATCAGACACCCCACACGTGGTCGCTTCGAATACCTGGGACGCTGCATGCAATCGCGTCTGCACTTGGATCACACTAACTGATCTCAAAACCAAGCGAAACGTAGCGGTTTACAACGCTCACTATGATCACAAATCCGTCAAGGCCCGCGAGAACAGCCCGCGTGTCATCGTCGAGCAAATGCTCGTGAATAAGCATGACGAGCATGCTCTTGTGCTCATGGGAGATTTTAATTCCGGCCCAGCCAGTCCACAGATGACCTACCTCTTCGATGGCAAGGCACCACTCACCTTTCACAACACCCTGCCCGCAGAACAATCCAAGACCTCTTCAACTTACAGCGGTTGGAAAGGCAGAAAGGAAGGCAGACAGATCGACTACATATTAGTGTCAGGAGATGATCACAAGGTGGATTCGGGCGAAATCCATCGAATCCATAGAGACAACCGTTATCCCTCTGATCACTACCCAGTAAGCGCTAAGGTGACTTTTCCATAGGCCCATGCCCAAGCCTGCTCTGTCTGAAATTGGGTGGAACGCCACGTTCGAGGAGGCGTGCAAGCCCCACGCGGCAAAGGGCTACGAGCCTGGCCTCATTGTCCAGGACAACAAGATCAGTTACCTGGCTTACACGCCCTCAATTGGCTACCTCGATGTCATTCTGTCAGGCAAAGTCTGGCATGACGCCGAAACGAATGCTGATCTACCGGCTGTAGGAGATTGGGTGGCCCTCGACTTGGCCGAAGAGGACGAGGACAGCGTGATCCGCGCTCGCCTGCCCCGTCGCACCTGTTTCTCAAGGAAAGTACCTGGCAAGGGAACCGAGCAACAAGTAATCGGCGCGAATGTCGATACCGTAATGCTCATCACCGCACCGGACGCAGACTTTAATTTACGCCGAATTGAACGCTACTTGATGATCGTGTCACGGAGCGGTGCTGCACCAGTCATCGTCCTCAACAAATCGGAAACCCTAACTGAATCAGAGAGGGCCGAGATAGAGACCGCGCTCGTAGAAGTGACCGAGAGCGCCGCCAAAGTTCATTTCGTCAGTGCCCTAGAGGGTCTTGGTCTTGAGTCGCTAAGTGTCTACTTTGGGCCGGGCAAGGCCGTTGCCTGCGTCGGCTCATCAGGCGTCGGCAAATCCACTTTGATCAACACGCTCACGGGTGGCGACGAATGGACTGCTGAAGTCAATGAGCTCACTGGGAAAGGCCGCCATACAACCACGTGGCGAACGGTGGTCTTTTTAAAGAACGGTGGACTCCTCATCGACAATCCAGGGATCCGCGAGATCCAGATGTGGACGGACGAGCAAAGTCTGCGCGATCACTTCCATGACGTCGAAACTCTAGCAGAAACATGCAAATTCCACGACTGCAAGCATGGAACAGATGCAGGCTGTCGCGTCCGAAAAGCATTGGAGTCAGGTGATCTCAACACCAAACGATTTGAGAATTACCTTTGCTTGGAAGACGAGATCGCCGAGCTGAAGCGACGCCAGAAGAAGCGCCAGATGCATTTGGAGAAGGTAAACAAGCGCGAGAAACGCCGCATTCACCGGAACTTCGAAGACCGCTGCGAGTTTGACGACGAGGAACGCTACGGTCGGTAGATTGCTCCACATCACCTCTGTCCTATTCTTCTTCCAATGCCAATTCAACCAACCGCCTGATCCTCGTCGGAATCTCATCGGGAGGCCAGGACGTGATTGATTGGCCGCGCCTGAGCGTCTATTCGGTCGCCTGCGTTCTCTGCGGCTTTGGGAGATTGTGCACCGTGTCTTGACTCGTAAAAGTCACTCTCACCCGATCCCGATTTGGAAGCTGAGTAACGTCAACATGGAGGCGCCGACGGCCAAACTCGCTGAATTCTAATTAG
>JAACDM010000263.1 GCA_009936795.1 Verrucomicrobiaceae bacterium
AGATTATCTCTGCTCCAGTGGTGGTAGAGGAAGAACCTACTTACTTCTTGAGGCCCGACTGGAAAGACGGAGAATGCTATCATTGGACTCAACGCTTTGAAGCAGTCGCCACGGTGGCAGGCCTCGGGAAACAAACGCTTGAATGGCGCCAACATTTCCACCTCATCCCCGCTGGGGACCTGGGCTGGGAAATTTGTAGCGATCAGGTCCGTTTGGATCTCAAGGTGGGCGGGGATCGCAGCCGCTACTACTTTGATCCTATCATTCCACTAAGATTTCAAGATCGTCAGGGCATTCAAGGCACCCTGTTGCAACACACAGAACAATTGGTGCGTCATCGCTACCAATTGACGAGAACAAAAGATGGCAGGCATCGAGTGCGCTTACTCAAGAAGGATACCGGCAAAGTCAAACAGATTCCGACGAAGACCGAAACAGCGTTAGCACGACTCCCCTTAGACAAACTAACACAGACCTTGCTCCACCAAGGCTTTCCGCCCGAACCTGTTCCCACGGGAAGCAAATGGAATATCGTTGACACCATGCTCATTCCTACCCATGGCCAAGCAAGCTGGGACATGACAGGAAACTTCTCGGGCTTTAAGGTGCACAATGGTAAGCGACTTGCTTTGGTGAAACTGAAGGGTCATCTGGAAATGACACTCCATGAGGATGAAACAGTCGAAGACAGCCCAGGCCTCGCCATCAAGCTGTCCAAGATACGCGGTCTGACCTTGGTGGATCTCGAGCAGAGACAAATCGTCAGCTCCGTTGTCAGATTGGACGGCACGCTGCATAGTCTTGGTCTTCCTGGAACAGCAGAAGGCGAGACGGCTCCTTTCAAGAGCACGTTAACACTGTCTTCAGGGAAAGTCCCAAAGAAGGTTCCCTGATAGGACTTGCGTCGGCTCCCTCCCCATAGAGGGTTTAAAATGGCTGCCACTCAAGACGCCCTTCTTCAATCGCTCAAGAGCCTCCCGCACGGTGACGAATTTCGGTTCGTGGACGAACTCAGCGCCTTGGACCCGGGTCTGAGCGGCATCGCTCACTACACCGTTCGAGAAGATGCAGAATTCCTCCGTGGCCATTTTCCAGGTCGCCCCATGCTCCCTGCCGTCATCATGGTGGAAGCGCTCGCACAACTCGGGGGAGTCGTCGCCCAGTCTGATCCAAGTCAACCGACGCTGGACGATGTTCGACTAACCGCCATGAGGAATGTGAAAGTCATGGGAACGGCTGTCCCCAGCGAACGCCTCGACATCAGTGTCCGTGTTGCCGGACGCTTGGGAAACCTCATCCAGATTGAAGGCGAGGTCACCTGCGACACGCGTCAACTTGTGACCGCTCAGGTCACGCTCAGTGGCCATTTGCCTGCCAATGTCTAAAGCTGTCGATCGGCAATACTCTAGGGTGAACCTCTCAACTGCCATGCCCGTGTTCCGAAGGAAGCCAATCTCTTCTGTGGATGGGCTCACCTTCAAAAATTGACGAAGCCCGCGCAAGGGCTACGGCATCCGTAGCAAAGTCGGCATGAGAGTCCCAATCTCTTGAAGAAGTAGAGCACCGAGTTGTTCTATTTCCTTGCTAGCTCACCAGCCCACGCAGACATTCCTCTCCTCATGGACATTCTACGCAGTTTGTTAGGAATCACAGCCTTCTTGTTGAGCACGCTTCCGTCGCTTCTCCTCGCACAGGAAACCCGCACCTGGACGGCAACGACTGGTCATGAACTAGAAGGCACACTCGTTGCCTACACAAAGATAGACGTGAAAATCAGAGATGTGGCAGGAAAAATAAAGTCCATCAAGAGAGCCAAACTCTCGCCTATAGATCAAAACTACGTCATGGATTTTCCAGACTTGGAAAACAACACCAAGTTAGCCAAAGGGAACCTGCCTAAGGTCAGCGTCAGAGCCGTGCGGTCAGATAGCAGCGAGACCCGGCGACTCGGTGCAGAAATCACCTTGTCCAATCGGCACAAGGAAGACTTGGAACTCGAAGTCCTCTGGGTCTTCTACACCTCACCACCTAAGAGCAGCAAGATCCTCGCCTCCAAGCCAACCGACCTCCTTCCCCTCGAGCCCAAGATGACGAGGGTAAATGTCAAGGCCCTCAAGGGACTGAAGTTTCTTACGCACGAAGTTCGTGCCTCCAAGCTCAGCAATGGCAAGGCCTGGGAAAGCAGCATGAAGATCACGGGTTTCCTCGTACAGGTCTACACCGGAGGCTATCTCCTTGATCACTACGCCTCCAACGGCGTTCTCAAGGACTTGGCCGAGGATCCCGACCTCTTGAAACATTTCAAAGGCTAACATCTCCACTATGACCCTGTAACGACACGCATGAGATAGGCGCAGAAGAGAGCGCCATAGGTTCCTAACACATAGCCCCACACCGCCATGATGCCACCCACAGGCGCCAGTGCTGGATGAAACGCGGAGGCCACCACGGGTGCCGACGCCGCCCCGCCAACATTTGCCTGGCTACCGACCGCAACAAAGAAGAAGGGTGACCGTGTAATCTTTGCCACAGCTAGCAGGAGCACGACATGGACCAGCATCCAAACAAGCCCCACCGCAAAGAGGCCAAGGTTATTTGCGACTTCACTCAAATTCATCTTCATTCCAATCGCCGCCACGAGGATGTAGATGAAGATCGAGGCAATCTTCGAAGCGCCCACGCCTTCGAGTGAGCGCATTGGCGTAAAGGACAGCGCTAGTCCAATGGCTGTCGCGATGACAATGAGCCAGAAGAAGCTCGATTGAAAGGAGTTGCTCCCAGGCGTATTAACCTGGAACCAAGCCGCTAAATTGCTGCCACCCCAGTGCGCAAGGCCCGTCGCCACAAACGCCACCGTCAGCAAGATGAGCAAGTCCTTGGCCTCAGGAATCCGACTGACGCGAGCCTGAAACGCAGCAGCCTTCGTCTTGAGTTCCTCAATGGCAGAACTATCGGCCTTCATCCACCGATCTACTTTCCGCTGGTGTTTCGCACCCATAAGCAGAAAGGCCATCCACATATTCGCTACCACCACATCAATGATGATCATCGTCGCGAAGAGCGAATCGCCCACGCCGTATATCTCCTTCATCGCCGTCTGATTCGCACCCCCACCAATCCAACTCCCCGCCACGGTCGACAGGCCACGCCACACTTCCGTCGGGTTCGCACCCAACCAATCGGGGGCGATGCTACTAATCAGCATCAGAGCAATAGGCCCGCCCAAGATGATTCCAGCGGTCGCCGTTAGAAACATGATGACCGCCTTGGGTCCCAACCTAACAAGACCTCGAAAGTTCACACTCAGACAGAGCAAAACTAAACTTGCCGGCAAGAGGTAGCGCGAGGCCACAAAGTAGAGCTGCGACTGGTCACCCGAAACCAGGCCCAGTGGCCAGTGAAGCAAGGCCGGGAGAAAGTAACATACTAGCAGAGGCGGAAAGATACTGTAGAACCGTCGCCAGAACTGATGCATACTCGACGAAGTGACAAAGACGCCTGTTAGACAAAGAAGCAACCAACCAAGGACGATGGCATCATTTGTAAAGTAAGGCATGGCCGGAATCCTCCCACCATGTGAGGATTCCGCAATCGTGGCAACACTCCAATCGCCCTCTAGTCGACACTCGTGATGTTATCTTTGATTGTCGAGAAATCGCCATCGCGCCCAGCCGAATGAACGAACACCTCCATGCCTAGCAACTCGCTGCCTAGGTGACCATGATAGGCTCTGGGCAAAGGAACCGCTCCTTCGAATGCCTGATCAACCCGAATCTGGTAAGGCTTGCCCCAGGGATCATGGAACTGATTCAGGATCACGATATACCCATGAGCCTTCGGATGATTGTTCACCTGACGCGTGTTGAAGTAGGTCGTGGAGGCACGGTTGTGCTCATTCTTCTCGCCCATCAGCGTGTTGAGAAAGTCCCCTTCCGTCTCCAGAAGGCCAGACCAGGCCGACGGAAACGAGGAATGATCCAACAAATAGTCATCCAGGGCAGCCTGGAGATTTAGGCAATCCGTGTGCGCGTGCGCTCGTCGGGCGAACTCCTTGGCAGCCCCCATGCCCTTCAGGCCAGCCGCAGCTAGGATGGCGATAATGCTCATGACAACAAGCAGCTCCAAGAGCGTGAACGCTCTTCCAACCCTCCGGGATAGATTCGTTTTCATAGCTAACTAGATAGCGAATGTACCGCTGCAAAGATAGCTCATCAAGCTCCAAGTGTTGTAAAACCTTCCTTAGATTAAGCTTTACTCTCGATGCCAAACATCCGCCACCACAAAGCCCGCTCGCCACATGCCCAAACGCTCGGCAGAGAATCCCGCCCGCGACAGCACCTCGCCGTATTTCGGAAAGCTCCCTGCCTCCGTTTCTGTCAGGTTGTGGAAGTAATGATACATCAGCCTTAGCAAGAACCGATGCCACCAAGCCTTTGCAGCAAATTCGCTAACAAACCAGCATCCTTCCGGGCTCATCTGATCAGCCACCTCCGACACCAAACGCTTTAGCGTCGACTCGGTAAAACAATCCATGAAGAAATGACTCACCACCACATCAAAGCAGTGATCACCTAAAGCTCTTAAACCGTCGCGCACATCGGCCTGCACGAAACGCATGCAGCATCCCTCAGCGCGCTTCTTGGCCAATGCCAGCATGGCAGCACTTTGATCCACCACCACAAAGGTCGCTCCTGGCCACGCCCCCACCGCTAGTTCAAGAAACCGACCATCACCATCACCAAGCACCAACACGGTAGAGGGAGCTACGTTCGTCTGCAATGGAGCACAACGCGCCCGTTGCAAAGCACGCCCAAAGGTCAGCCTCTCCAGCGTAGCGTAGAAAGGGGCAAGGACGTCATAGCTCATAACCAAGACCAAGCCAACAAAGGCGTTAGCAACACCACATCCGCCAAGACCCGTGTGGCTTCCTTGGGCAGCCGAGCCACATGAAGCACCAGGAGTCCTAGGAACGAAGTCGCCATCGCTAAATGAATCACACCGCCAAACATGACACTCATCGTTGCCAAAACTAACAAGACCAATCCAAGCCAACGCCGACAACTTTCCGAAATCTCTCCCTCGACGAAGGAAATCACCACACAATTCGCTGTACAGACCGCGGCAAAGAGCGCCATCGATACCCAAGGCACAGGATCGACAAACAATGATCCCAGCACACCCACACTGAATACCGCACCACACAAGGCTTCTTTCGGGACACGTACCACCCGTCGATGCACCAGCCACCCATACACCACGCTTAGGCTGGTCATCAGCGCTCCAAAGATCAGCAGCAGCCGTTCCAATTGAATCGCCAAAACGGCAGCAACCACCAAGGCCACGAGTATCCCCACTAGAAAGGCAGGCCGATGCCGCCCATGAAAGGCGTGGCGCGCCGTTTCCTCTGAGTCATTCGCCCGGGCGGTATCGAGCAAGCGATCCGCCACATAGATCACCCAAACCGCCAACCCTAGCAAAGCCGCCTCAACCTCACCCACTGGCACCTCATACGTCCGGGCGAACGCCAGATGCCAAACCAGGGCGACGATTGGCGCATCCAAGCTGAGCACATTCGGCCACAGCCACCACGACATCCTCTTTCCATGCATTGCGATACGCCAATCTTGGATAGCTCCAACAGACTTCAACGCCTGACTTCCTGAATCTAACTTCCCAGCCAAGTAGAATCGTACGATAGCAATTGCCCCCATAGGGCGATGATGATCGTTTCTTAGGAGATGCCGCCAAGGAAGAAGCCCCCAGCACGCCCTAGACGCGTGACTTCGAAGAAGAAGGCTAAAAAGAAACAAGCTGACTTTTCAGCCATTCGCATTCGCGGCGCGCGTCAAAACAACCTCCAAGGCGTTGATGTCGACATCCCGATCAACGAACTCACGGTCATCACCGGCCCGAGTGGTTCGGGCAAATCCTCGCTCGCCTTCCAGACAATCTATGCTGAAGGCCAGCGACGCTATGTCGAAACCTTCTCGCCCTACACGCGGCAATTCTTCGACCGCATGGACAAACCCTTGGTCGATAGCATCGAAGGCATCCCACCTGCCATCGCCATCGAGCAGGTGAACAACGTCAAAACGACACGTTCCACCGTCGGCTCGATCACGGAGGTGAATGATTACCTCAAACTCTACTTCCCGAAAGTCGCTCAGGCCCACTGCCCGAGCTGTGATGCTAACGTAGAGCCGGACAATCCCACCACCATCGCACGTCAGATCAAGAGACGCTTCGACCGCAAACGCATTCTCATCACCTTTGGTGTGCCCGTACCGGAAAAGACGAAGCCCGGCCCCTTCTTCGAATTCCTCCAAGGCCAAGGTTATGTCAGAGTCCGCCTCTTCGGAAAAGACTACCGCACCGACGAACCCGAGACCTACAAGAAACGCACGCTCCCAGCCATCGTCGATGTCATCCAAGACCGGCTCCGCGTCGACAAAGACCAATCTGGGCGTCTGTTAGAAGCCATCGAAGCTGCCAACCGCTTTGGCAAAGGCAAGCTCCAAGCCATAGATGCCGACGCCCCGCGGCAGAACCAATCGTTCTCTTCCGGCTGGCACTGCGCCCCCTGCGATGAAAGCATCCGCCCGCCTTCCCCGGGCCTCTTCAATTTCAATCACCCCCTAGGCGCTTGCCCCTCTTGCAAGGGTTTCGGGCGCACCATCGGTATCGATCTCGAGAAAGCCATTCCTGATCCTGGCGTCAGCTTGTTAGATGAAGCCATCGTCGCGTTCAAAGGCAGTAACTATCAAGAGTGCCAACTCGATCTCATCCGCGAAGCGCGACGACACAAGATCGATGTCGAGATCCCCTTCGAAGACTTGCCCAAGAAACACCAAGACTGGGTTCTCTTCGGCGACCAAGGCAAACACGGCGACCCCGAGGACGCCTGGCAACGCGGCGATTGGTATGGCGTGCAAGGCTTCTTCGATTGGATCGAGAAGAAGATTTACAAGATGCACGTCCGCGTCTTTCTCAGTCGTTTCCGTTCCTACACGACCTGCCGCGCGTGTTGCGGCGATCGATTGCAACCAGAAGCCCTACAGTTCCGCTACAAAGGCCACACCCTGCCTCAGCTCTGGCAAATGCCCGTCGAGGAAATTACCAGGTTCTTTAACGAGCACCCACCCAACGCCACCGATCCCAGCGCCGAACTCCTCTACGAACAGATCACCAATCGACTGCAGTACCTCGGCCACGTCGGCCTGCACTACCTCACCTTGGACCGCGCCACCCGCACGCTTTCTGGCGGCGAACTCCAGCGTGTCAATCTGACCACCTGCTTAGGTGCCTCGTTAGTCAATACCCTCTTCGTTCTCGACGAACCTAGCATTGGCCTACACCCGCGCGACATCGGTCGGCTCACCGGCGTGATGCGCGGGCTGCGCGACAAAGGCGACACGCTCGTCGTCGTGGAACACGAGGAAGCCATCATCCGCACCGCCGATTACCTCATCGATATCGGTCCCGGACGCGGCCTGCAAGGCGGCGAACTCGTCTATGCCGGCCCCGCGCAGGCCGATGGGCCAGAACGCTCGCTCACCTTCGACTACCTCACCGGTCGCAAGACGATCCCCGTGCCGGAGAAACGTCGCCGCGTCAAGAAGAGCGCCGCCATCGTCGTTCAGGGCGCACGCCAACATAATTTGCAGAATGTCAGTGTCACCTTCCCACTCGGCGTCTTCTGCGCCATCACCGGCGTCTCCGGTTCGGGAAAGAGTACCCTCGTGCACCATGTGCTCTATCGCAATATCGTAAGGCAACTCGGCGAAACCACCGATGACCCACCCGGCCGCGTCAAGAATATCCGTATTGTAGGTGGCCTAGATGAAGTCATCATGGTCGACCAATCGCCGCTCTCGCGCACGCCGCGTTCGACACCCGCCGTTTACCTCGGCGTGTTTGACCTAATTAGGAAGCTCTTCGCCGCGACCGAGGAAGCCAAGGCCAAGAAGCTCACCATGGGCTACTTCAGTTTCAACTCCGGCGCGGGTCGGTGCGAGCGTTGCTGGGGTTCTGGCTATGAGAAGGTGGAGATGCAATTTCTCAGCGATCTCTTTGTCAAATGTCCCGAATGCGAAGGGCGTCGTTACCAACCAGAAGCGCTCAAGACCACCTTGTTAGGCCAATCTGTGGCCGATGTGTTAGAAATGACCGTCGATCAAGCCGCCACCTTCTTCCAGACCATGGAGGCCAAGATGGCCCAGAAGATCGTCGCCGCCTTGCAAGTCCTCATCGATGTCGGCCTCGGCTACCTACCCATGGGCCGCCCATTGAACACCCTCTCTGGTGGCGAAGCCCAGCGTCTCAAGCTCGTCGGCCATCTGCTGAGCAAGGAAAGCCAGGGCAAACACGCGCTCCTCATCTTTGACGAACCCACCACCGGTTTGCACTTTGATGACGTCGCCCGCCTCCTCCAAGTCATGCAACGCCTCGTCGACGCCGGGCATAGCATCATGGTCATCGAGCA
>JAACDM010000264.1 GCA_009936795.1 Verrucomicrobiaceae bacterium
CCCTCTTCGACGGGGCGCCAGATGGTTTGCCTCCCTCAGACTGGATCGAAGTGGGCGGAAACTTCGCCGATCCTTTGCCAACCTGGAGCGTCCAAGACGGCGTGCTCATCCGTGAAGACGGTGGTGGCAGCAACCATTTGTTCTATGTTGGAAGCGAGGGCCCATGGACAGACCTCGAATTGATTTGCGAATTTCGTACGGAAATCGGCACCAACTCCGGCGTTCTTTTTCGTGTCGATAATTGTCAGAGTGATGGTAGTGGTTGCTCGATCGAAGGTACGAATGGGCTGGAAGCACAGATTAATAACACATCCACCGGAGCTCTTCCAAAAAAGACCGGAGCACTGTTTCCTGATGGCGACGATCTCTTAGTCTCTCCTGTTCAAGACAATGAGTGGACACACATGCGTATTATTGTTGAAGGGACCTCTGCTACGATTGAAATTAATGGTAGTGTCACGGCAACTGACACTCTAAAGGCTATTTATCCAAGTAGCGGTACAATTGCACTCCAAAGCGAAGGCTTAGGTAGTGGAGACTACGATCGAATTGAGTTCCGCAACATCTATATCCGAGACCTACCCGTTAGTAGTTGCGATGGGTGGGATCAAGGAAGCCCCAGCAATGACCCTGAACCCATGGCAGGCAATTCGTCCTCAGATGAATCGTTAAAGTCCGAACTCACGACACTTGGGCACTATCACTTTGATTCCGATCTACAGAATAGCGCAAAGGATCTCTATCACCTCCGCGCCTACGGGTCAGCCGCATTGGCATCCACAGAACTCGGTTGGATGGCGCAACCTCTCGGACAAGCGCTGCAGTTCACTGGAAAGGATGACTATCTCATCGGCGTCTATCTCGATAGCGAAGTCCAACCAACGAGCGAGAGCTTCACAGTCGAAGCCTTGCTCTATGTGAGCCGTGTCAAGGACCAGGGCGAAAGCTCGCTCTCTCTACTAGATTTTGGAACCATCTCATTTGGACAATCTACTTGGGAAACGGAACCCACACTCAGCTTTAATGACACGTCATTATTTCCCACATCCGCCGTCAAACCACACTGGAAACTGGATCAATGGATGCACTTTCGTATCGTCTACGATCCTACCGCAACAGGATCCGAATTGAAGCTCTACATCAATGACAGCCTAGTCGGCGAGGGAGCCGCGAGCATCTCTGCGGCAGCCATCAGCAACTGGACTCTTCGATTGGGCCATTTCGAGGGCTATGTGGACGAACTACGCGTTTCGAAGGGCGCTCTCGACTCCGGAGGTACCATTCCCCTCGCAAAGACAGCCTGGATTGAGCGATTTTTCACTTCAGCAGATCTCGGCAATGATACACTTGAAACCGCGCTTTGGGGAGACAACGCCGATGCCGATGGAGATGGCTTCAGCACGCTCGCTGAATATTGTCTGGGCCTCAATCCCACCGTGCCGGACGGGCTTGAGGCGTTTCAAGCCGACACGACAACCCATCCGATCGTCATGGACTACATGGAGGCCAAGCAGGCTATCGAGATGGATTTGAACGTCTTAGGAAGTACGACTATCGGCTCCTGGCTGCCGGAAGGGGCAACGCTGACAACCATTACCGACGGGTTGCTCTTCAAGCACATGAGAGCCACCCTAACCCAAGACTACTCAGCAGCCACGCGAGCCTTCTTCAGCCTCGGCATCGCTCCGGCGTCGCCCTGACCTAGTGCGTGTGCCACAGCACGTCGGTTAGGCAGTTCAACCGAAGAGCATCAAACACCCTTGATTCATCATTTCCAAGGAATGCGTCCCTCTGTTCGGCTAGATAGAAAGCCTGGCGTGACTCAATATTCCCGTGGGGGTGCAATCCAGCGCCGCTCTAGCCAACTTGTGGCCGCAGGCCCCTCTTTAGGGGTGGCCTGCAGGACCAGGAAACGACGTTGAAGCACATCCCCATCCGTTGTTTTTAAGATTCACAACATTGGGTGCCGGCAGCCAATCCCAACATGACAGTGATTATACTGGATCTCAACACGGATACCCAGATGACGCATGTCATTGTTAGTTCACCAGTCGTAGTTTGTTTACCTACAAGCGGAGTAATCCAAGAAGAACACCAACTCAACCAACTC
>JAACDM010000265.1 GCA_009936795.1 Verrucomicrobiaceae bacterium
AGAATGTCGCACAGCTTGCGGATGCCGTGAGCTTTGTCGATGCCGGGCTTGGTGACATCGATAGACGTGGGGCCACCGATACGCACAGAGAATTCTGGGAGGAGTTGGTCGAGGCGCTCCTTCATCCGCTTCCGCTTGGCGAAATCAGGATCCCATATCTCCTTGACCTCAATGGCGGCTTGCTGGCCAAGAGCGGAGAAGGTGATCTGACTTCCGCGGTCTTCAAAGATCTCGCCCCAGCCTTTCTTGAGCTTGATGTCGGCGTTGTCCGCGACCTGGTGCAGGGAGCGGATGATCTTCTGTTTCTCATCAGCAGTTAAGTTCTCGGCGTAGAGCAGCTTCCACGTGGTGTCGTACTGATAGAACTTGGTGCCGCAGGTCGGCAGTAATGAGAGGTTCGTGAAGTGTTTGTTGTCCGCGACTCTCACGATGCCCAGCATAGTGCTGATCAGCCCGGCCATTTCGGGATCAAGCGATGATTTACTCACCGCAAGCGTTCCGTCCAGATCGAAGACAATAAGTTGTTTCATCAGATCAGGCAGTTTCCGGCAGTGAAATTTCTAACACAGTGATGGAAGCGCTAGGCTGGCAGACACAAGCTCCGACCACCGCTGGCAGGAGCAATGTATCGCCTTTTCCGAAAGCGTAAGTGTTGCCCTCGTGCTCCAAGTATCCATCGCCCTCGATGCACACCAGCACCCGTGGTTGTCCGATCGCACCGACCGTAAACGGTGAATCACCGCTGATCCGCCACAATGAGAAATGTTTGCACTCAAACATTCTCTCACGAAGCGCTGACGCTGATGCTTCGATCACTGGCACAACGGCGGCCAACGCCCCTTTCTTGAAATCTATACACGACATCGCCTGATCCACCTGTAGCGGTCGGGGCTGGCCTGTCTTTGTATCAATGTGGTTCCAGTCAAAGAGCCGGAAGGTCACATCACTATTCTCCTGAACCTCAAAGACTAGCATGTCGCCAAATGAATGAACCGTCCCGGCCGGGATGAATACGCCGTCGCCGGGCTTTGGCGAGAAGCTGGCGAGGCGGTCCGCTACATTGCCATTCGCAATCGCTGTTTGCAGCGTTTCGCGCGTGGTTCCGGGGTTCAAGCCCGCGTAGACGCAACTGTTCGGTCCGTCTTCCAAAACGATCCACGCCTCGGTCTTCCCGCTTTCGCCTTCTGGCAGATAGTCCGTTTGTGTGTCTGAGGGATGCACCTGGACTGAAAGCACATCACGCGCATCGAGGAACTTTAGCAGTAGCGGAAAGCGGTCGAATCGGCCCGCCAAGCACCCCAGCATCTCCCTTGGAAACTGCGTAAGTAATTGCCCTAGCGTGAGGCCTTTGAGTGATCCTTCGGCGACAACGCTAGCATGATCCTCGCGGTCACTCAGCAGCCAAGCTTCACCGATGGGCTCCTCGTCCGGCAATGGAGCAGAGAGTAGTTTGGCCAATCGCTGCCCACCCCAGATCCGGTATTGGTAGATCGGCTCGAAGCGCAGGGGATACAGTGGAGAAGGTTGGGCCGAAGTCATACTAAGGGCGTTCGTTTGGCTTCACTCCCGATGTGTTTCCACCCTCGTTTTCCCATCGTTGGAAAGCGCTCTGTCTCATAGACATGTGATGGTGAGGATGTGGAGCGGGAGCCGAGCGCGACACTCCGTGTGGCAATGCATTCCACAACTCAATCACCGGCACGTCGGGATGATGAGGGTTGTTACTCAGGATGCTGAGTGAGGCGGTGCTGGGCGTAAAATGCTGCGCCTCGACGACGGACAACCCTAACCAACGCGCGGCTAACACTCCTCCGAACTGGCCGTGTGAAAAGAGCGCGATGTTACCCTGCATCGTGCGAAGTCGGGCGATCAGGCGATCCGCCCGGGCAGCGATTTCTTCGGGGCTTTCGCCGTCCGGGCAGCCGTCCCGAAACACATTCCAGCCGGGTTGTTCTTTGCGAATATCCACCGAACGCATGCCCTCATAGTCTCCGTAGTCCCATTCTGCCAGGTCGGCTTCGGTCTCCGCGTCATTGCAAAGTCCAACCAACTCACATGTCCGACGGGCGCGTTGGCGCGGGCTGGTGAGCACATGGTCAAAGGGGATATTCACTAGGCGTTGTCCCCACTCGCGCACTTCGTCCTCGCCTAGCGCAGTAAGGGGAATGTCAGTGAGCCCTGTGTGCTGGCCGGTGAAGGTCCATTCGGTTTCGCCGTGCCGGACATAGAAAATCCTAGGAGACGCAGTCGGGTCATCAGGAGGGCCGACGTCGCCGGTATTGTTGGGCGGGCTGATCACGTTTCGGGAAGACCGGTTTTCGAGCTCCATCACTTTCCCCAGACGCCGCCGATGCCGTTCTTTGCCGGAGAACTCTGCAGTGAGAAAGGTCATTAACAGTTCCCACGCGAGCGCGTGACCCACCACCAGACCGAGGCAGATCATATTAAGATCGTCGTCCTCGACTCCCTGGTGCGCTGAAAAATGATCGTGGATGAGGCAGGCGCGGACGCCGGGAACTTTGTTGGCGACGATGCAGGCACCGACGCCACTGCCGCAGATGGCAACACCGCGTCCCACCCTGTCGGCGGCGACCGCATGTGCCACCGGCACGACAAAGCTCGGGTAGTCATCGTTCGGATCGAGCTGGTGGTTGCCAAAATCGATCACCTTCGCCCCGGCCTCGCGTAACCTCTTTGTCAGATATTCCTTCAACTCATGACCTCCGTGGTCGGAGGCGATCCCAATGACATTTGATGTCTTGAGCGCAAGGCGAAGCTGGCAAACGAGGTCATGTTTCATTCGCGCTCCGCCTTCATCGCTGAGGAATAGTCACCATTCCGGGCTGCGTAGTTGCACTTGGAACGATGCAGCACAGACGGCGGAGTCGCGCAGGCCAGTCCGGGTAGCACCATGTTGGGTTTGAGCAGTATCCCTTCCAACAGCACCCGCTGGCAGTTGAGTTCGATGAAAACCGTCCGCAGCACTTCTCGCGTGACCTTGAGACAGCGGTTCATCGAATGCCCGCCCGTCATGAGGACTTCGGGCTCGACGATGGGAACCAAACCGACTTCCTGACACAATGCGGCATAGCGCGCCAAAGCGTGCGCATTGGCCTCGATACAGCTTCGGGTGGGAAGCTCATCGCCAATGGCGATCACAGCGCGCCATTTCGAGAAGCGGGCACCCATCCGAAAGTAATCTACCAAGCGATCGCGCAAACCATCCAGCCCCTCAGTGATCTTCTCCCCGGGATGAGCTGCCAAGTCATTGGCTCCGGCGTCCACTTTGATGCCTGGAATGATACCTGCCCGAGCGAGGGCTTCCAACATCGAGATGCCACTCGAGGTCTGTTGCCTAATGGTTTCATCATAGAGGATCGCACCGCTGATACACTCACCGAGCTGCGGCGTCGTCACGATCAGCTCCCGATAGGCGCGACGTGCCTCTTCGGTTTGCGGAATGCCCAGCGCGGCGAAACGCTTGTTGCAGGTCGGATTGCTCTCGTCCATCGCGAGGATGCCCTTGTCGTCGGCCACTAGAGCGTTTGCGGTGTCGATGACTGATTGTAGCGAGGATAACATTTGGTAAGTCCGCCGCAGCACAGTTCTGCGGAGGGTAAGGCAAACTAGGTCCGTGCCTGCTGCTTCGCCATGGGGTGAAACCCTACCACAGCCCGATGTCTGAACGCTCGCTATTGGGAGATACTCAATGACATTGAGACAAGCATGAGCGCCGCCGCACCACTTTCCACGAACGAGCGCGAAGCGCTCTCGTCCGCCCGTGCCCTTGCTGACCAGGCCTTCTCGCGCGCGGCAGGCGCATCACTCGTCCCTGGCAACAGCATTCGCCTGCTCAAAGACGCAGAACAAAACTATCCCACGTGGCTCGCAGCCATCCGCGCGGCAAAACAGCGCATTCATTTCGAGAGCTACATCTTTCACGAGGACGGAACTGGTCGGATGTTCGCGGATGCTCTCATTGCCAGAGCCAGGGAAGGTGTGCGGGTTCGCCTAATTTAATTTACGACTGGCTGGGTGGCTGCGGGACAGCGTCGATTGCGTTCTGGAATTGGTTGCGTGCGTGCGGTGTCGACGTGCGCTGTTACAATCCACCGCGCTGGGACTCACCCTTTGGCTGGCTCAGTCGCGACCATCGTAAGACACTCTGTGTGGATGGTGAGATCGGTTTCGTCAGCGGCCTGTGCATCGGGCGCATGTGGGTCGGTGAACCTGCAAAGAATATCCAGCCGTGGCGCGACACCGGCGTCGAGGTGCGCGGGCCTTCCGTGAACCAGCTTGACCAGGCTTTCGCCACTGTCTGGGCAATGATCGGTGAGCCGATTCCAGTGAACGAACTGACAAGATCGGCAGCAATAGCGCCGGAAGGTGAATGCGCACTTCGTGTCGTCGGCAGCATTCCCGCGACAGGAGGAATGTTTCGTGTCGATCAACTCATCGCAGCGCTGGCCAAGAAGCGACTCTGGCTGACCGATGCCTACTACGCGGGCATGACCAGTTACGTTCAAGCTCTGAGGTCAGCGGCGAAAGACGGCGTGGATGTTCGCCTGCTCGTACCAAACGCAACCGACGTCCCGCTTCTCAAGCTATTGTCCCGTGCGGGTTATCGCGCCTTGTTGGAGGCCGGAGTGCGTGTGTTTGAGTGGAATGGTACCATGTTGCACGCCAAGACGGCGGTCGCCGATGGACGCTGGGCGCGGGTCGGTTCGACCAATCTGAACGTCGCCAGTTGGTTCGGCAACTGTGAGATGGATGTCGTTGTCGAAGGTGAACCGTTCGCGCAGTCGATGGAAGCGATGTTCCTCGCAGACCTCGAGAACGCCACGGAGATTGTCCTGGATGCCAGACGCAAAGTGCGTGCGCCGAACCAGCCACGACATCAGCGTCCGGTACTGACCCGTGGCGGCGGAAGTTCTGGGCGGGTTGCGGCCGGAGTCGTCCGCATTGCCAATGTCGTCGGCGCAGCGTTCACCAATCGGCGTGTAATTGAACCAGTCGAAGCACGCATCACAGTGGGTGCCGGCGTGTTGTTAGTGTTCCTGGCCGTTCTCTTCGGATTCTTTCCACGTGTCATCGCTTACCCGCTCGTCCTGCTGTTTATCTGGATCGCCAGCGCGCTTTTCTATCAGGGCTGGAAACTGCACCGCGCCAGGGCGAAGCGGGAAGCCCACGCGGCGGATGATGATCCGACCTAGCCTAGTGACACTCGAAATGTTAGAGGAGCTTGAGTAGCTCCTTTGCGGTAGCTTCTGACGATGCAGGATTCTGTCCGGTGACGAGCTTGGCATCGACGACCACATAAGAACCCCAATCTGGGCCTTTCTCGTAGAGCCCCCCATTGGCTTCGAGCATCTCTTCGATAAGGAACGGAACCACTTCGGTGAGGCCAACGGCCACTTCCTCAGCATTCGAGAAGCCGGTGACGCGGCGCCCTGAGACAACCGACATCCCATCCGCGCCTTTCGTGTGCTTGAAGATCGCCGGAGCATGGCACACCGCTGCGAGAGGACGATCCTCTGCCATGAATGTCTCGATCATGCGCCGACTGTCGCCGTTTTCTGCAAGATCCCAGAGCGGGCCATGCCCACCTGGGTAAAAGAGCGCATCAAATCCGTCGGCATCGATCTCCGCCAACTTCGTCGTGTTGGCTAGTGCTCCTTGTGCTCCATCGTCCTTTTTGAAGCGTTTCGTAGCCTCTGTTTGAGCATCAGGAACGTCACTTTTCGGATCGAGCGGTGGCTGCCCTCCTGCCGGAGATGCCAGGGTGATCTCAGCTCCGGCATCAAGCAGGACGTAGTAGGGAGCGGCGAATTCTTCCAGCCAGAAGCCGGTTTTTTTGCCTGTGTCACCCAGCTTGTCGTGCGAGGTCAGAATCATGAGAACTTTCATGTTGTTTTGTGAGGTTGTTTATTCTGAAGAGCCGACGCGAATCACGCATTTGCCGAAATTCTTACCGTCTAACATGCCAATGAAGGCCGCTGGCGCTTGTTCCAATCCATCCACGATTTCTTCACGGTAGTGGATTTTCCCAGCCTTTAGCCAGCCACCCATCTCCGCTGCGAAATCAGGATACAAGGCCCCGAAGCCCTCGAAGATGATGAAGCCACGCATGGTGATTCGCTTGCGTAGAATCTGTCCCATCAGGTAACCCAGTCGATCAGGGCCTTCGGGGAGACTGGTGGCGTTGTATTGTGAGACTAGGCCGCACACGGGCACGCGCGCACTTGTATTGAGTTGTGGGACCCATACCTCAGGATCGTGCTCAAACCCTTTCCTCACAGTCGTCCGCTGGAAGTTTGTTCGCCGCGCCTGGATGACATCGCCCCCTCCGCCTCGATCAATTGCATCGACTTAACATGGTTCCCTGCGGGCCAGTGTTTGGTCACCTCCATGCGATCGAAGAATTGATCTAGCCTGGTAGCGTTGCCCTGGGATTGGCTCGCCTCGTCAGCGAAGGACGGCTTTCACTCCAGAACAGTGGCGTGGCGTTTCACGATGCCACTGCGACGACAGTTTCAGGGCCGTCGATTGTGGGCTGGTGGACCCCGAGCGAATCTGGCCGTGTGTAGCTGATAATGTCACGTGCGTGCGCGACCGATCCCGCGGTTCCGTGAGCGATCACGACGGACCGATCCTCTTTGAGGGACGATTCATATTTCGGGACGCTGTTTTTCGGGATTCCTACATTGACGAGCCCTCCACCGAGCGCGCTCATGCCATCGACGGTCACTGCGCCTTTGGCGGCACCGGCGAGCCAACCGATAACTGGCCCAGCAAACAAGAGTGGCCCGACGCCAGGAAATCGCCCGCCCCAGATCCCACCCCAGAACGCCCCGATTTTCCCCCACGATTCCATGCGGTCGCTCGTGTTGTGGTCGCCGACCGCGCACTGGTTCGTAGGATTGTCACGGCTGATAATCGACAGTTTTTGCATGTCGAAACCGGAAGCCCTAAGTTCCTTGATAGCGGTTTCGGCTTGGGTCTGGGAGTCGTAAACGGCCACGGCCAAGTTGTTTTTATTCATAGTGTTTGTTTCCGGTTTTTGAGTTGCCTCTGCTTATCGTTCGTTGTCTTAAAGCGCTGAAAATAGATACTTTTCTGCCTGTTTGCTATGGGGTGTTCACCCCATTGAGCCCGAGCGGAGGACGTCTGGCACAAGGGCAACCGCGCCACGCCAATGTTGCGATCTGCCATGCCGTAGTACACGTCGAAGCCGTCCGGTTTTCCACGATCATCGCGGCGGTCGATGGTGATGGGGGTAACGACGTTGGGTACGATTCCGTGGCGTTCTTCTCGTAGCGCTGTGTTAGAATCTGTTCAGGTGAACCCGGCTGGTAATTACTTCTCCGCTTGTTCGTGCGCTTCGATGAACCAGAGATTCGTGTCCACACCACGTAAAACTTGAGTGAGAATGTCAGTCGTGTTCGCATCCTCGCGTAGCGTGCAGAGCGCGATGGCTTCCCGGATCATTTCGCCTTAGAAGGCGATGGCATGCGCGAGTTCCGCCACGTGCTTGTGACCGCTGGAAATATCGAGTTGGTATTCCGGCAGGCCTGATCGTGCCGCCGCTACCCGAGTCGTGCCTTCCGCAATACTGCCCAACTGAACAATGCGCTCAGCGATCAGATCCACATACACATATCCTCGGCGAGGTAGCACGCGATCCGCAGCGCTGCGTCATCGTCGTCACCCACGACCCACGCATCCTGGGCTTCGCCGGCCGCGTCGCCGAGATGGAAGACGGGCGGATACTAAAAATAGGACCCCAAACCGAACTCAAGCAGGCCTGACCCAGGCGAGGCAGCTTCATGACATAAAAGTAGGGTTTCACCCCATAGCATCCGTTCAGTTCTTCGCCACTGTTTCTGACCAGATCACCGGCGCGCCTTCGAAGGCTGCTCACGCATGAAGTCGCTATTACGAGACAAAAAACGAACGATGAAAATTAGCAATCCACTGGTGACCGAGATCAGACCAGCTCTGGTGCGATTTGCGTGCGGACGCGGAATTTCACACGAGGACAGCGAAGACTTGGTGCAGGACGTGTTGATGAGAGTTTGGTGTCGAGATCCCGATTTCGAGACTGAACGCCATGTACTCGGCTATCTCTACACTTCCGTGCGCTATGCGTGTGTGAGCTTGTTTCGCGGGCGGAAGATGGTGCTCGAGGAGTTGGGCGAACTCGCATCGCCGCTTTCTGATCCTGCCACCCAGTTGCAGTCAAAGGAGACCGAACTGATCCTACGGCGCTTCCTGCAGGACGAGGACCCTGCCCTCCGCGCCTTGATCGACCCGGACAGCGAGATGCGATCTTACGCCGATGCGGCAGCGATCATGGACAAGAGCGTAGGCGCGTTGCGCACCTCCATTTCACGTCGCCGCAAAGTCTTGCGCGTAAAATTCGAGGAAGCCCTCTCCGCATAGCGCAGCACCAAAGGGAGTTAACGCTGATAGTGATACTCACGACGGCATCCCCGCGTTCTCAATCGGGTGATTGCCCCATTCCGGATGTTCGAATGTTTCGTCCATTTCGGACTCTAAAGCATCGTGATACACGTTGCCGCCATCGTCCAACGCACGTGCTCGTGAGCCGCGACTTTGGTCCTTCATGTCGATCGACTATCTCCATATCTATCGCTTTCACTCAGCCTGGTTGAGTTCGCTGAGACTGGGATGATTCTTACAATGCTCCAAAGCTCCTAGCTTTTCGAATAGATCGCTGCGGTGACAACGACTGATGATTGGGCAGTTTTCTCGATTTCTCCAAGGTCATTCCTGAGCTTCAGGGAGGTACAAGAAAGCCGAACCTACCTTTTGGCAGATTCGACTTTCAAACTTCGCAAGATCTAGTCCTGCGCTTTATCTATTATTCTTGAGCGGCTTTCTTAATTTCCTCTACCGCTTCTTTCACTTCTTTGCCAACTTCCTTAGCTGACCTTTTGATCGTACCCTTGAGATCTTTGTCCCAATAGGTGCAGCAGGCTTTCGTCGTGCCAGCGAGAGACGTCAGCTCGCCATCATACTGCGGAGCGGCCATGAGTTCTGCCTTGTTGGTATCAAGCGCGTAGATGACATCATCCGCATCCGTCTTCTTGGTCTGGACTTGGATTGCCTTCCAGGGCACTACGATCTTCCGATTGTCATCCATTACTGAGGTTTTGATGATGACGAGCGCACCTGCTTCGCCTGGAGAGAGTACGATGTCTTTGATTCTACCGAGCTTGTTGCCGTGGAAATCCCAGAGGGTGGAACCTTGAGCATCATCGGCCATCACGGGATGGCTGACCGTGGCTCCGGCTGCTTCGTCATCTGCAATTGCGGGGTTTGCTAAAAGAAGCATGGCGCCTACGAGGGCTGATGTGATGGATTTAATTTTCATATTTTTATATTATGGTTAGTCTTTAGGTTTGAGTGTGGCCGATCATTTGTCGGCACTTACACCGTCTATTGGACTAAGTGACCTTCACTGGTGTTTAAGATCGGAGCCATGGGGTGAAACCCTACTAATGACGAGTAACAAAACTGAAGGCAGCGAAAGGCAAACAAGTCCGATGCAGAGCAAGTTGAGATCGTCGTCCTCGACCCGCTGATGTGCCGAGAATGAATCGTGTCTTACGCAGAGGCTCGAACATTGCGTGCTTTCGTTAGTTGCAACTCATCCACCAACACTGCTGCCACAGATGGCCATACCCCGTTCCACCTTTCCGCCAGATGCGCGTCGGCTCCCTGCTACGGATCTCGATGCCGATGATGGTCCCGGCGCCGTAGTTTTCACCCAACTCTGGAATCACACTTTCGTTGACGGCGCGCTATCGGACCTGCGGATGTGGACGCCTGACAGAACTACTGCGGGAACGCGACCTGAGCATCGCACGGGTTCTCCGGCAAGCGGGCTCGTTTCGCCCCATCCTGGTGATCGAAAGCCCACCAGACCGGCATCAAGCGCAAGACACACGATCAGTTCAGCATCGGAGCCGCTACATGTGTTATAAGTGGACACGATGAACTCACCAAAGGTCGTCTCCGCCGCAGTCCCATCCGCAAGGTAATATTCTGGTTTCATGCCCCCCAAATCGATCATGTTTCATCCGCGATGGGAATGGGGTGTTCACCCCAGTGCAACGGAAGCCACCTGCCGAATCCGGGATCAGAGCCCGATGATCGATGGCAGTCAGTCCAGCTTCCCTGGCGCAAGCCATCGGCTTGGATTCATAGATCGTGCCGGCCACCGTGTTCACGACGGCTCAAAAGGCAGGTTCTTGCCGTCGATCTTATCGGGCAACGGCACGGACTCCGAGCAAATCGGGCCCGCCTGAGCTGAAGGAGGAGTATCGCGAGCGACGTCCTAACGGGCTCACTCACTCCTCCTTCAATTGCCTGTTGTCAGGGACGCTGATTTCAGACGCCCACAATTCCGATGACGCCGATTAGAATCAAATAGATCGCGACGATATAGTTCAGGAGCTTTGGCCGAACGAAGATTAGGATGCCTGCGGCAAGGGCCACTATGGAGGGAAGGTTCATGCTCATAGATTTTCCGGTTGTTCTCGGTTCACTGGCCATCCGGTTTGGTTGGGGAACTTCATTCACGTAAGAGGCGACTAGCGGCGTTCATCATTGTGGCGGCCATAGCGCGAATCTTGCTGGTAGTTCTCCTGTCGTTGACGGCCCTCCTGCTGGTGACGGCCCTCTTGCTGTTGGCGGCCCGTCAGTCTGCGGCCCTGGTGTTGACGAGTCTGCTGTTGGCCATCGCTGCCGTGGCGCTCGAATCGGCCGCCGTAGTATTTACGGTCGCCGTGGACGTAGCGTCCTTTGTATGAGCGCCCCTTATATTGAAAGTCGCCGCGTTCGTATCGACCTCCGTAGTAGTAGCGGTTCTCATGGTAGTAGGCATCGCCTACATACGAGCGAGGAAGCACCTCATAGATCCCGAAAGAGGATGATATCGGACCACGCCCGTAGCCACCTGAATCTCGGTGATGACACAGGAAGTGATGGCGAATCCTGCAACAGCGAGGATGAATGGAGCGTGGATAGGTTTCATAGACATCGAGATCAGTTTGTTTGAATTAGGGGCGAGATTGCAGTTCACCACCTTCGCGTCCTGGGATTAAGCGCACAATAGGGTGTTCACCCCAGGTCGATCAGGAGATGTTGAGGGACGAGCGGACGGGGTAGGGTTACACCCCATAGCATTCACGCTGGGCGTCGATCAGAGTCATGCCTGATGAAAGGAACCGATCTCGATAGCCAGGGCCTTGGGCAAGATCAACCGCCTGATTCTCGAATGCTCCTTGCCGCTGATATCGACTTCTATCTCGAACGCATGAACCGTCGGATCGGTCGCGCGAACACCGTGACCATACAGCATCCAGCAAAGCTGAGAATTTTCGAGGGCTTGACTCCGAGTGAACTGAGCGCCGCTGCCGCCCAGCACGATCTCTGGATCGTTCGCCAGATGGGCGGTGGGCAACTGGAGTGTACCCGCCTCGCCATGGCATGACGATGACAGAATCATCCACTCGTCGCGCGGCTGTTGTCGTCGCACACCCGGATGATGAAGCCCTGTGGTGTGGCGGTCTCATTTTGAAATTTCCGTCCTGGGAATGGCATGTGGTCTCCATATGCCGTGGAGCTGATTCAGATCGTGCGCCCCGCTTCTTCAACTCGATGAAGTGCCTGAACGCCGAGGGAAAGATGGCGGATTTGGACGATGGACCGGAGCAGCATCCGCTCGATGAACTCGGCCTGAAGAACACCGTTGCTGAATTGTTAGGGAAAGGCGGGGGGGATCTGTTAGTGACACACGGTCCACGTGGCGAGTACACGCGCCACCGGCGGCATGAAGAAGTTTGCGAAGCGGTCGTCCAACTCTGGGAAACCGGGATACTTTCCTCCCAGGAGTTGTGGATGTTTGCCTACGGGGATCAGAGCGGTAGCGGCCTTCCGCTGGCCAATGAAGACGCTTCGAATCGTGCGGATCTCGATCCGGCGATTTGGGAGAAGAAACGTCGCCTCATTACGGATACCTACGGCTTCTCCCCGGACAGCTGGGAGGCGCGCGCGACTCCACGTCGGGAGGCATTCTTCACGTTTGATGAGCCCAGTCAGGCGCGGGCTTATGTGAATCACAACGCTCCTGAATAGCCAATCAACCGAAATTCCATGAAGATTCTTGTACAATATGACTACCCCGCCTCACCTGGCGGCCTCGCTACCCAAGGCGACCTCCTCTATCGTGGTTTGTTAGAAATTGGGGTGGACGCGCGTGCTGTGAATTCAGAGAATGCCCAAGAGAAGGAATGGTATTATCAATGGTTCAAGCCGGATGCCGTCGTCGGCATCGGCTACTGGGGGCACACGCCAGGTCTTGTCCTTCATCCCGAAAGGTTCGGCATGCGAGCAGTGCCTTGGTTAGTGGCCGATGGGTATGTCCTCAACTACAGAGAGGCGTTGGAGAAGGTCCCGCTCATGTTAGTTACCTCTGATTGGGTCGGGGAGGTCTACGAACGTGATGGCATTCACAATCCAAACACTCGCACTCTTCCTGTGGGCTGTGACACAGATACCTTCAGACCGATCGACCAGAATGACGATCGCGTAGGATCGATCCGCAAATCGATGGGGGTTGCGGATGATGAGCTGATGCTACTCACCGTGGGCGGCGACGCGGCTTCAAAAGGAGGCAGAGAGGCCATGCAAGCGCTTGCTCAACTCAAAGACGACGTCCCGAAATGGAAGTATGTTTTCAAGGTATGGCCGCAGCCCCGAACGGAGACACAGACGCGCGAAGACATTCAACTAGCGGCAGATCTAGGCATTGCCGATCGCGTCACATTCGTCACGAACCGCGCATCGAGAGACTTCATGCCCTACTTGCTGAATGCCTGCGATCTCTATGTCGGCCCGTCCCGTCTTGAAGGCTTTGGAATGCCCCAGGTGGAGGCGGGAGCCTGCGGGAAACCGGTGATCAGTATCAACGCGGTGTCTCCCAAAGAGACGCTCCTCCATGGTGAGACCGCGTTGCTTGCTGATGTGGCCGAGTTGATTTCGGTGACCGAAGCTTTTGTCGGCCCCGAATCCGGATTTCCCGTTGGGCACCGCGTGACCTTCGATCGACCGCGTGTGGCCGACTATCGAGCCAGCGTCCCACAACTGGCCGAGCATTTCCAAACCTTGATGACTGATCCCGAGCTGCGCCTGAGAATGGGGGCTGCGGGTCGGGACCGTGTCGCCGCATGTTTCGACTATCGGTTAGTAGCGCGCACGTGCCTGGATCTACTCCGCCGTCACCTGGAAATCAAAGAACCGAACACTGTCTCTAACGAACCGACACTCCATGACGAAACCGCCGCCTAACCAAATCGAAGCAGCACGCGCCGCTGCGCTCAAAGTGCTCCAGCACAACGCACGTGGCCAGTTCGAGGGGCTTCCTCGCACAGCCGGCACGGGCTATCCAGAACCGTACACGCGGGATCTGATGATCGCCATGCTGGGAGTTGCCGCCACGGGTGATCTCAAACTGATTGCCGCATGGCGGGCGACACTTGAAGCTCTTGCCCGCAACCAAAGCCGACATGGTCATATCCCCTCGCTGGCACACGATCCTAACAACTTGGGAGCCAGCGACACAACGCCGCTGTTTCTAGTTGGCCTAGGAATCTTTCGCAAGCTCACGGGCGACTCCCAGTTCCTCGATGATGCGGCGGCGGCGGCTTTTCGATGGATGATCTACCAGAGCCCAGACGATTCCACCATGATCGCCCAACAGCCGACGAGCGATTGGCGGGACGAGCAGTGGGTGCTCGGCTACGGTCTCTACTTAAACGCCCTCTACTACTGGGCCTTGACGCTCTTCGATAAGTCGGAAGATGCTGCACGACTCCGAACCCTGATGAATCACCTCGAGGTCATCGATGGAAGTTATGACCCGGACCGACGTGATGGGTTTGCCATGCTTGACCGTCCCTACTACGCGATGTGGACTTATAAGGGTGAATGCTCGGAACGTTTCGATTTGTTAGGAAATTCTCTCGCGATACTCAGCGGGATTGCATCGAAATCGCGCGCTCAAGAGATGATTGTATGGGTGGAAAACCAATGCCAAGACTTGCGATCCGAAGGCTCGCTGTCGATCAATCTGCCTCCCTGCCTCATTCCTGTGATAGGGCCGAGCGACCCAGATTGGCGACAGCGTTATGAACTTTACAACGAGCCCCATCATTATCACAACGGCGGAATCTGGCCATTCATCGGGGGCTTTTACGTGGCGGCACTCGTCGCCGCCGACCGCCTTCCCAAAGCACTCGAAGCACTTACGGCACTCACAGAAGCCGTAAAGCTTACCCGTGACCCTCGTCATTCTTTCGGCTTTAACGAATGGCTTCTGCCGAAGGGGCCAGCTCCTAAGGGACAAGACTGGCAGACATGGTCTGCCGCAATGTACCTCTACGCGGAGGAATGCGTTCGAATTGGAAGAACGCCGTTTTTTGATCGTTAGTTCTCGGTTCGGGGAGGCTCGTGGCGGTTCCGAAGTTCCCAAGTCCCCTTTTCTGAGCAGATCGCGGCAGACTGGAGTAGGGTTTCACCCCATCGACTCCTCGCGGATGCGGCACCATACTATGAGCCAACGAATTAATATGACTGACATTCAATGAGCGAACTGGCGGCAGACTACCTCGCAGGATTGCGCTTGCATAGTGAGGATGGCCTCGTCGCTCATCTTCAGGGGGCGCGGCAACTCGGTGCAACCGCTGTTAGCATGGGTATAGGCACTTTAGAGCTAGCAAAGATTCACGAGGCCGCGCTGACCACGATCTTGTCCACACCCGCAGGGGTTGTGAACGAGGACGCCAAGACTACCAGAGCAACGGTTTTCTTCAACGAGGCGTTGACACCCATTGAGAAAACGCATCGCAGTGCCTTGGCGGCAGCTGCGGAATTGCATGGAATCCATACGGATCTGGATCAACGCACGAGGGATCTCATAGCCTCCCAGGGCCAGGTGATTCAAAAGATAGAAGAACGCAAATCGGTTGAAAATGCGTTGCGTTCCAGCGAGGAGGCCGCCGCCGAATTGCTGGTCCAGTCGAGAATGCTGGAGGAAGAGTTGCGTGAGATGACACGCCGAACGTTCTCGGCTAATGAAGCCGAACGGAAGCAGATGAGCTTGCACCTCCAGGACACTATTGCACAGACAATGCTCGGCATTCACGTTAGACTGTTGGCGCTCAAGTCAGCGGTTAGCCTCAACCACGAAGACATTGCCGAACGAATCGCCACCACGGAACGGCTGATGGCACAGTCGGTGAAAACCATCGGCAGCTTTGCTAGTGCCCTCAACATTGATCGTGAAAACTAAACTACTCGGTTTCGCCCGAAGCTATATGACGGCCTTGAGTAGCCACCTCAAGGACGGTTCGGCATCGACGCCCAATGAGGCGAAAGCGCTAGGAGAGAGCGCGGTGGACGCAGGTCTGGAAACATTGGATTTGGCAAAGGTTCACGAGGAGGCCCTAATTGCCGTGGTGCCACCGAGCGAGCCTGCAAGTGTGCGGGAATCAATGATTCGACGCGCCGGTCAATTCTTCGCCGAGGCCGTAACGCCGATAGAACTCACACATCGGGCTGCGCTGGAGGCGAACGTTCATCTGAAAATCATGGTCGATGAGTTAGTGCAACGCGCCGACGAGCTTAACGAGTCAAACCAGGAACTCCTGACCGAGATCAGCCGACGCAAGACATTGGAAGAATCTCTACGCGCCAGCGAGGCGACGTCCTCCGATCGACTGGAAAAATCTTGTGTCCTTCAAGAAGAACTACGCCAGTTATCAAGGCGCCTACTCTCAGTGCAGGAAGAGGAGCGTAAGCGTATCAGCAGGGAGTTGCACGACCTCGTCTCTAAGACGCTCGCGGGCATCAATCTGCAACTAGCAATGCTCAAAACCAAGGCTGTTTCCGACGCGGAAGAGTTTCATCAAAAGATTGAGTTAACACAGCGGCTCATCGAGGAATCTGTGGATTCCGTGCATCGCTTCGCACGTGATCTGCGGCCAACTGTCCTCGACGACCTAGGGTTGATCCCCGCATTGAAATCGTACCTGAAGGGCTTCATGAAGGACACCGGTATTCGTGTATCGCTCACCGCCTTCCGAGGCGTCGAGAAGCTGAGCAACGTCAACCGCACGGTGCTGTACCGAGTCGTTCAGGAAGCGCTCAACAACGTTGCGCAGCACGCGAAAGCGAGCCATGCGGAGGTGAGAATTCTTAAGCTTCAGGAGACGGTGTGCATGGAGATTCATGACAACGGCAAGGGTTTTCAGGTCGATGACGACGCAATTTTTGGAGAGCGGAGCAAGCGCCTCGGTCTGCTCGGCATGAGAGAGCGTGTGGAAATGGTAGAGGGTAAGTTTCGAGTGGCGTCCGCTCCGGGCAAAGAAACCACCGGTTACGTGGAGATTCCACACTTAGACACTAGTGCCAAGAAGACTGCTAAAACCCCAAAAGCCGAATGAGCGCCATTACCATACTCCTCGCTGAAGACCACACCATCGTCCGCGAAGGCCTGAAGGCGCTGCTGGAATCGGAAAGCGACATTAAGATCATTGGCGAAGCGGGCGATGGCCGAACAACCGTCAAACTCGCGACAACGCTCAGCCCTGACGTCATCGTGATGGACATCGCCATGCCACTGATGAACGGGATCGAAGCCACTCGGCAAATTCTGCATCAGCTGCCGGAAGCGAAGATTCTCATCCTCTCCGCGCACAGCGATGACGCGTACGTTGAGCAAATCATCGGGCTCGGCGCGAAGGGCTACCTCATCAAACAGAGCGCCGCTCATGTGCTGGCCGACTCCATCCGCCGTGTGCATCGTGGCGAGACTTGTCTAAGCCCCATCATCTCCAAACGTCTCCACCATCACGAAATCAAAGCTGAGGCAAGCGGCGAACTCCACGCGAAGAAGAACGCCTCCCAATTGAGTTCGCGTGAAGCGGAGGTGTTACAATTAATCGCCGAAGGGAAGGCGAACAAAGAAACAGCGGACGTGCTGAACATCAGCATCAAGACCGTCGAGAAGCACCGCCAGAGCCTGATGGACAAGCTTGATATCCACGACACCGCGGGCCTAACCCGCCACGCAATCGCGGCTGGAATCATCGAGAGCAGCGTGCAGGTAACGATTATTTGAGTCGAACGATGTTAGGTCGTTTATGAGCGGTCGGCTCGTCAAAGGGCCCGAAAAGGCCGGGGCTTCCTGTCAGCCCTGAAGTCAGCACACGCACCGAAGTAGGGTTTCACCCCATAGCGCTTGGGGAGGGGCGAGACCATCTTGAGGCGTAAAACCGTCCCCGTATTGGCGAGACGACCCGTCAGCGAGCCTGCGTAACGAAACTCACCCGACCTGAATCAACCCAATAGAAAGCAAATGAAACCTATCAAAACCAGCCTACGAAACCATTCATTGCTCGCGCTCATGCCGTTGTTCGTAGTGGCCTGCGGTCAAGAAACATCACTACCTCCGGAACTCGATACAGTCACGCCCGACTCCGCGGAGGTTGCTCGTGCATTAGGTGATTACGCATTCAATGACAAGGCTTTGTACGTCGAAGAAATGCAGAAGCAACTGAGCGAGAGCGATGCCGATCTTGAGCGATACTCTGACAGTGTTTCTGATTCTGGGGGGCAGCTGGAAGCCGAGATTGAAGGTTTAAGAGAACTCTCTGTGGAGCTGCATGATGAGCTAGCAAAGGCTAACAATGCCACGGAATCCTCATGGATGGCAGTCACGGGCGCTTTTGAAAAAGGCTTAGCCGAATTTAGAGTATCCATTGAGAGCCTAAGAAGTAGAATCGATGCAGGAGTGAGCGAGCCCGATGAGGCTGATAGCGAGCCAGAAGTGGAAACGGACGAAGAAGAGGGAAGTACGCCCGAGGCGGAACCCGAGAAATCAGGTCAACTGTAACCGGAGAGAACTATGCCAATCATTCTCTCCATTGCCATTGCTGGAGCTTTGCTCTGGATCATCAATAACTACCTTCCGATAGCGGATCAATATCTGAAAGTGATCAATATCGTGGCTGTAGTCGGTTTGGTGATCTGGCTAGTAAATGTGTATGTGTATGGAAACGGCATCTAGCGTGCCATTTCGAATCATTCAGATCGATACTATCACTGATGCATTTGCTTTAACTAACGCTTAAAACAAGCCCCTACTACCTGCCTCATCTCAATATGAAAACCATTCTTTCTTCTATTCTCTTATTCTGTCTTATGGAGGTATCACGAGCCGGTGATCCAGCTTCCAATCTCTGGCCTAACGGATCTTTTGAAAACGGCGCGGATCTAGATTCGCCGACGCCGATCCTTGATGGCTGGTCGGCCTTTGGTAGCAATCCTGCCATTGATGTCGTCATCAGCGATGCTGCGGACGATGGCACGCACTCTCTAGCCATTGTCGATGACGATCCTGACGGTTATGGTGAGTGGTTCTCCGAACTTCAACTCGCCGGTGTGGTCAACGAGGGCGATTCGCTCGACGTCAGCTGGCAGCAGATGTTCAGTGTCGATTCCAGCGAGATGCGCGTCTCGATTCTCTTCTTCAATGGTGGAGGTTCCGTCGCCACACAGAATCACTATGTGACGCGAGGTGAGAGCGAGGGTTGGACAGGCACAGCTGCCACATCGCCTTTTATCAGCAGAAACGAGATCGTTGTGGTGCCTCCAGGCGCTGTGCGGATGAGCGTGTCCTTGGTGTCGGGAGGACCATCGGAAACCACGGGCTTTATGGCGATCGATAGTCTGTGTGTTCGCCGTCCCAGTCAGCCTATCCTTCTTGCAGGAAATATCTGGCCCAACGCCACCTTTGAAGTCGGCGCAGATCTCGATGACCCTGCTAGTGAGGTTGAGGGATGGACTCGCGGTGGCAGCGACGCGGGTATCAATCAAATCACCGCAGAGGTATCTGTCAGTCCAAGTCATGCGCTCATCGTTAGCGATGAGAACGCACAAGGCTTTGGGGAATGGTTTGCAGATTTGAGCTTGGCTGAGTTGGCCATGCCCGGTGATATCCTACAGTTGCAATGGTTTGAAATCTTCAAAATCACGGACGGTGAGATGCGGCTCACGACTCTATTCTTCAGCGACACAGATCAAGTGCTGGGTGAGCGTCATTTCACCGCAACCGGCAACAGCGATGGTTGGCAAGGGGCGTTGGTAGGCTCCAGTTTCAGCCAACGCAACGAGTCTCTGGTGATTCCCGACAATGCGGTAAAGATGCGCCTATCCCTCGTTTCCGGTGGCTCGGAAGCCACGACAGGCCTCTTGGCTATTGATGATGTCTCCGTGGCCCTGGTGAGCGAGCCTCAGGTTCTTACGAACAGTTTCTGGGATAATCCGGGTTTCGAAGAAGGCACGAGTCTTGATGAACCAATCGGCGACTTGTTAGGCTGGAATCGTGGTGGAAGTGATGCAGCCATTGACCAAGTCAGCAACACGGCTTCGCTCAGTCCCTCGCATGCCCTCGCCGTCATCGACAACAGCATGGACAACTTTGGTGAATGGTTCGCGGACAAAGCGCTCGATGGCCACGCGGAAAGTGGTGATGTGCTCGACGTGCAGTGGTTCGAGATCTATGACATCAGCGAGAATGGAGCGATGCGTCTAACCATTCTGTTCTTTGATGGCAATGACAGTGTCATCGGCGAGAATCACTCCGTGACGAGTGGTCAATCCGGTGGATGGTCGGGAGACCTTGAGACGAGTTCATTCACACGCAAGAACACGCAAGTGATCGTGCCTGACAGCGCGGTGAAGATGCGTGTGTCGCTTGTATCTGGCGGCCCGGTGGAGACGACCGGCGTGATGCTGATCGATGACCTCTCTGTGGCGCGCCTGGCCACAGGTGAGATCATTCCGGGGAATATTTGGCCTAACCCGACCTTCGAGTTAGGCTCTCAGCTGGATGATCCTGCTGTCGCTAGCCCTGCGGGCTGGAATCGCGGCGGATCGAACTCTAGTATCAATACTATCGTGAGTGAAAACTTCGTTAGTGCGAGTCATGCGCTTGCCGTGATTGACGACGACGAGAGCGGATTCGGCGAATGGTATCAATCTTTCTCGTTCGGAGAAAGTGTCGCGGGAGGTGATGAATTGCAGCTGAAGTGGTTCGAAATGTTCAACACAGAGGGTGATATGCGGTTGTCGTTTCTGTTCTTCGACTCGAGCGACACGGTGTTAGATGAACGCCACTTTATTGTCTCTGGTGCAAGCGAAGGTTGGCAAGGGGACATCGTGAGTTCGGCGTTTGCAGCACGCGAAGAGTCTCTGCTAGTTCCCGATGACGCAACGCGAATGCAAGTCGGCCTCGTCTCTGGGGGGAGTGAAGCCGTCACCGGTCTCTACATCATTGATGACCTCTCGATTGCTCCGCCATCTGGTGGCCCATTGGAAGCCACTGCATTCGATTTCGACTCTGTGACCAATGAACTCACCATCACTTGGAGAAGCCGCACGAACAAAACCTACAGCATCGAGTTCTCCTCCGATCTGGGGGAATGGCCGGATAATGTAGATACTAACATCCCCGCAACGGGTGGGGAGACTTCACACGTCTTCCAACATCCAGGACTTCCTTCCGCCTTCTTCCGCGTGCTGGAGGAGTGATGTGAGAAGCTTGAAATTCCAGTTATTCGTTGATCTCGAGTTTCCTCCATCGATTGGAGGAGCCTCACAGAAGCTAACCACAACCACCCATACCATGGGCGATAAATCACCGAAATCAAAAGACAAGAAGAAGGGCCAGAAACAGAATAAGACGACCGCAGCGGAGAAAGAGAAGAAAAGCCACACCGCAAGTAAGAAGGTAGAGAAGACAATCTTACCACCAAAGAAGAAGTCGAAGAAGTAACGCGGGCTAGTAGCTCATCATAGAGAGGTGGCATCCCGTTAAGGGCATGCCACCTCTCTATGCGCACAACCCCTCGTAGCGTTGATATGAATAGACACACTGTCTCATGAGTAATTGTATGAATCCTTTTGATCTTGATAGTTTCCTCAAACGCATCGGCAGTAATGTTCAACGCATTGGTAGTTGCGTGGTGAGCCATCCAGCTGAAACGGTACACTTGCACGCCATACCTCTGGCTGAGCTTGCTGCTTCAGCTGCAACTTACGGTCTGCGAGTGATCCAACGCGCTAACAGTAGTTTTGAGTTCATTCGGCGGCCGATCAGTCCGTGAATGAATCGACTTGTTGCGACACACTCCTCTGAGTCACTGAAAATCATGAGATGGAACGAATACTAGCGAGCCAACATCGGTCTCGATTCCTACATCCCTATGCTTAGCAAACTCTTTGGCCTCTTCTCGAACGATATAGGAATCGACCTTGGCACTGCCAATACGTTGATCTACGTCAAAGACAAAGGAATCGTCTTGCGTGAGCCGTCTGTCGTGGCCGTCAAAGCGGGCACGAGCGAAGTGTTAGCAGTGGGCGAGGATGCGAAGCGGATGCTGGGTCGCACCCCAGGTAACATCGTCGCCATCCGGCCCTTGAGAGACGGGGTGATCTCTGACTTTGAGATCACCGAAGCCATGTTGAGGTATTTTATCCGCAAGGTGCACAATCGCCGAACGACGGCTCGGCCTCGAGTGGTCATTGCCGTGCCTTCAGGCATCACTGAAGTGGAAAAGCGCGCGGTGAGAGAATCGGCAGAGAATGCCGGGGCACGAGAGGTGTATTTGATCGAGGAACCCATGGCCGCCGCCATTGGGGCTGGACTCCCAGTGCAAGAGGCCTCGGGGAACATGATCGTCGATATGGGTGGCGGCACAACGGAGGTCGCGCTCATTTCACTATCTGGGATCGTCTACAGTCGAAGCATCCGAGTAGCGGGAGACGAGTTGGACGAATCCCTCATCCAGTACATAAAACGAGCCTATAACTTGATAATCGGTGAGCGTACCGCGGAGGAAATGAAGATCCGGATAGGTTCAGCCTACCCAATAGGGAAAGAGACTTCCATGGAAGTGAAAGGCCGTGACGTGGTCGCAGGCCTTCCCAAGACCATTACGATCACTTCACAAGAAGTGCGCGAAGCGATGCTGGAGCCACTGAACACCATAGTCGATGCCGTGCGTGTCACGCTTGAGCGTAGCCCTCCTGAACTCTCTGCCGATCTCGTCGACCATGGCATCGTGCTCGCTGGTGGAGGAGCCCTTCTGCGTGGCTTGGACAAATTGCTATCCGAAGAAACGGGTTTGCCCGCTCACGTGGCCGAAGATCCTCTCAGTGCCGTGGCGGAAGGCACAGGCAAAGTATTGAGTGAGCTTGAATTCCTCAAGAAAGTCACCAGCGGGGGCTCATGGGATTAAATCGGCAGGCGAGGGAGTTTGTTCAAAGTGATGCGCCGACAAGACGCGCAAGTGACCAAAGACAAACGTTGCCCTTCTCATGGGATCAGGGACTGCCGCCATGGACGCTGCGGTACTCAACTGTCTTGATAATACAGACAAAGTTATTATCATGAATGGAGGAGCCTTTGGGCAGCGATGGTGCGATCTCTGTGACGTCCATGCCGTTCCCTATAATGAAGTAAAGGTTCCGTTAGGAGAAGATATTGATCTCAATTTGTTGAGCGACCTCCTCCTGAAGAATCAGTACACGGCGTTATTGATCAATGCCCACGAGACTTCGACTTGACTGGACTGTCTTTGGGCCTGTGGTGTGGCTGGCGTTCTTGCTAGTATCAGTGGCCATCTTGTCTTCTTCTGTCGAAAGAAGTGGCTTTAGTTTATCGGGGCGTATAGAGCGATATATTGAGAACTCAGACACCAATCACATTCGTAGCCATCATCCAGGAAGATGATTGGACCGCCACCAGCTGCGAAAAGTGATGAATGGCTTTTGCAGTTTTTATGCCTGGAATGCTGAATCGCCGGTGCGAAACACCTCGACGCATTCTGATGACAGCGTCTCGCAAGGAGCAACCGGCGCGAATGGAACGGCAAGCGCTGCGGGGACAAGAGTCGAAAAGGTGGTCCCTTGAAACCGTAATGAAACGATTCTATGTCGCTCTTCTGTTGCCCTTCGTTCTCGCTATACCGGTGATCGCTGGTGAAGCTGGGATAACCTATACGTATCAGGTACTGGACGGGTTGGCTGAAGGTGGGGCTAGGATTGAGAGAGTCTATTGTCTCGATCACTTCGCCCATTCAGGGATGCCAACAGCCTTCCAGTTGATCGCGGCACCGAACATTCCTCCTTCGAATGCGCCAGGGCCGGTCAAAGACGTGAACTTGGTGTCTGCTTCGGGGATCGCCATCAGTTTAGCCACGGATAGCAATCACTTGCAGATCACGATCAATGCGAAGCATGTTCAGGTGCCAGCTAGATTCGGACTTGCTGCGGAAGATGTTCTCGCGGCCCTCCTTGAGGCCATCCGCCAAACAGCCATACTAACGCAGACCGCCAACTACCAGGTGCATTTCCAGGCCAATGGTGAGCTGGAGACCTATGCGAAACATCTTCTTCAGACATTCCGAAGTTATCCCAAGTCCGAACCGTTCTGGACAAGGCCGCTAGCGCAAGAAGCGGGTCAATTTTAGCCAAGGTTAGACACAGCCATCCCAGTCAACTGACTCTATCACTATCAAGTTATGAGATTCGACAAATTCACGATCAAGATGCAGGAGGCCTTCCAAGGAGCACAAGAAATGGCTGCGGACAAAGGGCACTCCGAGATCAATCCAGCGCATGTCATGCTGGCCACACTCGACCAGCCCGAGGGAATTGTGCGGCCCATGTTAGACAAGGTGGGTGTTCCGGTAGCGACGGTTCAGACTAAGGTCACGGAGTGGTTAGACCGACAGCCCAGCGTCAGTGGAGCTGTCCAGGGTCAGGCAAACATTGGCAATGAACTGAACTCGGTGCTCAAAGCCGCTGAGAAGGAAATGAAAGGGCTCAAAGATGAGTATCTCTCGGTGGAACATTTCTTGCTCGGGTTGATCAAGAGCAAGTCTGCCGTGACGGACATTCTCAAAGGTCTGGGATTGGACCACAAGACACTCGTTCAGGCGGTGAATGCCGTTCGCGGAACGCAGCGAGTGACTGACCAAGATCCTGAAGGAAAGTACCAGTCTTTGGAGAAGTACGGCACTGACCTTACCGCTCGTGCTCAAGAAGGTAAGATCGACCCTGTCATTGGTCGTGACGATGAGATTCGCCGAATCATGCAAGTGTTATCACGGCGCACCAAGAACAACCCCGTCCTAATTGGAGATCCCGGAGTGGGCAAGACGGCCATCGTCGAGGGATTAGCCCGGCGCATCGTGAGGGGCGACGTTCCCGATGGCTTGAAGGACAAGCGCGTCGTCTCGCTCGATATCGGAGCCATGATCGCCGGGGCCAAGTACCGCGGTGAATTTGAGGATCGTCTGAAAGCCTTAATCAAGGAAGTCACCGCTGCCGAAGGGCAGATCATCCTATTCATCGACGAACTGCACACTATCGTGGGAGCAGGAAAGACGGATGGAGCCATGGATGCCTCCAATCTCCTGAAACCGGCATTGGCACGTGGTGAACTCCGCACGGTGGGAGCGACCACCCTGGATGAGTATCGTAAGTATGTGGAGAAAGACCCTGCTTTGGAAAGGCGCTTTCAACCGGTATTTGTCGGAGAGCCCTCGGTTGAAGACACGATTGCGATTCTGCGAGGTTTGAAGGAACGCTATGAAGTACACCACGGAGTGCGGATCCAAGATGCGGCGCTCGTGGCGGCTGCCTTGCTCAGTGATCGCTACATTGCGGATCGATTCCTCCCTGACAAAGCCATTGATCTTGTCGATGAAGCAGGGGCTCGTCTCAAGATCGAGCTCGATTCCATGCCGACCGAGGTCGACCAGCTAGAGCGGCAAGTCATGCAGTTGGAGATGGAAAAGCAAGCGCTCTCGAAAGAGAAAGACGACGCCAGTAAGACCCGCTTAGTGAAGATCGATCAGGAATTGGCGAATCTGAAAGAGCAGAGTTCACAACTGAAAACACAGTGGCAGAATGAGAAGAACGCCATCCAAGGGGTGAGCAAGCTGCAAGAGGAAGTAGAGCAACTAAAGATTCAGTTAGACCAAGCGCAGCGGGAAGGAGATCTCACGCGAGCCAGCCAGATTCAGTACGGCGACATCCCTGGAAAAATGCAAGAGCTTGAAGATTGTAAAGCGAAGACTGCTGAGATTCAGCATGGCACAGGAATGCTCAAAGAAGAGGTCACCGATGAAGATATCTCCAAGATCGTTGCTGCCTGGACAGGCATTCCTGTAGCGCGCCTTCAGGAGAGTGAGCGTCATAAGCTTATTCACATGGAGGATCGCTTGGGAGATCGAGTTATTGGACAGAAGCCGGCGGTTATCGCGGTATCCAACGCAGTTCGTCGGGCGCGCGCAGGCTTGCAGGATGAGAATCGGCCCATTGGTTCGTTTATCTTCCTGGGCCCAACGGGTGTCGGCAAGACGGAGTTGAGTCGCGCCCTGGCAGAGTTCTTGTTTGATGACGAAGCCGCCATGGTGCGGATCGACATGAGCGAGTACATGGAGAAACACAGCGTGGCGCGGATGATCGGAGCGCCTCCTGGCTACGTTGGCTATGAAGAAGGCGGTCAACTGACAGAGTCAGTGCGTCGTCGTCCCTATTCGGTAGTGCTCTTTGACGAGATCGAGAAAGCCCATCCCGATGTCTTCAATGTGCTTCTGCAGGTGCTCGATGATGGACGCATCACGGATGGCCAAGGACGCACGGTGGATTTCCGCAATACCGTGCTCATCATGACGAGTAATATTGGCAGCCAACATATCATGGACGAGAGCGACGCCAAGGCTCGTGAGAGTAAGGTGATGGAAGTCCTTCGTCAGCTTTTCCGTCCAGAGTTCCTCAACCGGATTGATGAAACCGTCATCTTTGACCGGCTCGACGTGGAAGTGATCAAGGACATCGTGAAGATCCAGCTAGCTCGGGTCGTGGAGCGCCTTAACAAGAAGGGCCTAACGTTGACCATCACCGACGAGGCGGCCAAACTCGTTGCCAAAGAAGGTTACGATCCTGTTTATGGGGCGCGCCCTCTCAAACGTGCCATTCAGCACCTATTGCTCGACCCTCTCAGTCTCGATGTGCTCGAAGGCAAGTTTGTCGAAGGTGGTACCATCAAAGCAGACGCTCAGGAGGATCAGATCACCTTTACGACACTGAGCGTCGCGGATCAACCGGCGGCCTAACAAGACGAGTATGTCTGTCAAATTTCGAGATTACTACGAAGTGCTAGGTGTCGAACGCTCGGCTTCCCAGGATGACATTCGGAAGGCTTTCCGCAAGCTTGCGCGGAAATACCATCCTGATGTCGCGGAAGATAAGACGACGGCTGACGAGAAGTTCAAGGAGCTGAACGAGGCCTATGAAGTTCTCAGTGCTCCGGAGAAACGCGAGAAATACGACAAGCTTGGGCCTAACTGGGAGCACATGAGTGACTTCCAGCCACCACCAGGGGCTGGCGGATTTGGAGGACCTGGCGGGGGTGGCGGCTACGAATACCACTTCGACGGAACGGGCTTCTCAGACTTCTTTGAGCAGCTCTTCGGGCGTCGATCTGGTCGCGGAGGATTCGGCGGCTTCAGTGATGTGGGAGCCGGGGGAGCGAGCATGCCGCCGATGGAGATGCGCGGCCGCGATATCGAAGCGGAGATCCTGGTCTCGCTTGATGAGATCATGAAGGGTTCGGAGCGTGTCCTGACATTGCAACGGGCTAGCCTGCCCGGTCAGACTGGCAGTGCTGATACCGTGCGGGTGCGGATCCCACAAGGTGTTTGTGAGGGCCAACTCATCCGCTGCGCGGGCCTTGGCGAACCCGGCTACAATGGAGGCGAGAATGGAGACCTCTTTCTCCGGGTCCTTATCCAACGCCATCCAGATTTCCGCATTGAACAACACGACCTCCACCACGATCTTCATGTCGCACCTTGGGAGGCAGTATTAGGGGCGAAAGCAAGGATTCCAACGCCTCACGGAACCCTCAGTTTGAAGATCCCTCCGGGCACCTCTAATCTCACTGAGCTTAGGTTGCGAGGTAAAGGTCTACCCAAAGGCACGGGTGACAAGATGGGCGATCTGTATGCCAAGGTGCTCATTGAGGTGCCTGAGACTGTGTCTGATGAAGAGAAAGCGCTCTGGGAAAAGCTCCGTAATCTATCGACCTTCGATCCCCGACAACCTTGAACATTGAAAACTATGACACGCAAGATCACCTACACCAT
>JAACDM010000266.1 GCA_009936795.1 Verrucomicrobiaceae bacterium
AGATGCTGCCCCCCATGAAAAACAGCACACGGGAAATCGGATCCCCGTGCTCGTCGCTGGGAAACCGAAGACCATTCCCGCTCGCACGCCGTTCATGCTGACCGCGATGGCGAGCGATCCCGATGGAGAAGAGCTGCAGTACAACTGGGAACAGATGGATGTGGGGGGAGCCCTCAACTTTCCCACCGCGAGCACCGATGGGCCGCTCTTTCGATCGCGCCCGCCTTCGGCCTCACCTGTGCGCACCTTTCCCGCCATGGAGGATCTCCTCAACGGCACGACGGATCCTGCGGAAGTCTTGCCCGCCACCTCACGAGACTTGAACTTTCGTGCTACCGTTAGGGATAGCAGAGGTGTGAACTGGGGCGACGTGGCTCTCAGTGTCGTCGATACGGGAAGCGCCTTCGCCGTGACCTTTCCCAATGGCAGTGAGAGCCTAGATGCTTGGAGCAACTCGACCATTGAGTGGGATGTGGCAGGTACTGACGGCAGTGGCATTGATACCGCTGCGGTCCATGTGTATCTCTCGCTCGATAGCGGGCGCACCTTTCCGACCTTTCTAAAGACGGTCCCTAACACAGGAGCAGCTTCCATTCGGATCCCCCCCTTCGTCTCGTCCACCGCTCGTATCCTCATCCAAGGAGCAGGGAATGTGTTCTTCGATGTCTCGGATCAAGACTTCAACATCGTCCGCCCGCCCAATTCGCCTTACGTCAGCATCCCTTCCGAGATCCGAGGCCTTTACGGTGAAACCGTAACTCAATACATCCGCCTCAACACGCCTCCCAATGGTGACGTGAGCATTCGAGCCGTGGCCTCGGAAGGCGTGCAACTCAGTCTGGATGACAGCGACTACGGAGACGCCGTCGAGGTCTCCTTGAATAACTCTAACTACCTCTCGGGTGTACCCGTGTCTGTCAAAGTCTTCCTCGATGCCGATTTCAGTAAGCTTGGCAGCATCACCTATGAAGTGGTGGAGTCGACGAGTGAGGTCTATACGAACGACTTTCCTATCGCAACGACAGAAGTTAAGCTCAAGCTCCCGCCTCAAGCGACAGCCACGGGAGTGTTGTTTGATGTGAATCAGATTGACCCAGACACCACTCGCTGGAATCAGCTGAGCACGTGGGGATTCTTCTTCGGCAATACCACTCTCACAGACCTCCAATGGGAAGACGGCGCCGAGCCAGATCAAGTAGGCGCCACCCCTCAGGAAGTAGATCTGTTCATTGACCGACACGGCGTGGGCACTTGGCAACAAGCGCCCGTGATCCCTCTCCCCAGAACCATGCCTCTCGGCATGCCAGAACCAGAGAAGATGGATCACGTGTTCATCCACAGCTCGACCACAGAACCCATTTCGTTCACCTGGCAGGATCTCAAGCCGAATAGCGGATACAACGTTTTCATCTGCACCGCGCAGAACTTCAACGCCGTGATCGACCAAACGGTGACCATCACAGGGTCCGGCGAGAATGATCCCGAACCCTTCGTCCAGAAGGTGCCGGCGAATGCCAACCGGCGCTTGCTCATCAACAGTGAGTTCGGCTTTGAACGCCGCGAGCTCCAATCCTACGGAGTGCCGGTGATCTCATCAGCGGCCGGCGAGATCGACATCTCGGTGCTCGCCAACGCAGGCACGGCCGGAGTCTTTCTCAATGCCGTGCGCATCCAAGAGCAGTTCCCTGTAGCGCAGCAAATCCCTGTCAGCGTTGAGGAGACGACCCTCGCAGAGGCCGAGACGGTGGACTTCGGCACTGCGTCCGCCACTCGGCTAGGGCGTGGGGCGGTGACCAAAGAGTTCACATTGAAGAACCAGGGAATCGGCACGTCCGTCTCCGAGCTCTGGGCCAGTGTCAGTGGCCTCCATCGAGACGATTTTCAAATCGATCGGGAAGGCATGAGGCGATTCTTGGAAGACGGCGAAAGCACCACCTTTTCCGTGAACTATTACCCCAACGGCGCAGGGGAGCGCCAGGCCAGCTTGCAGATTGGAGGGCGCTTCGGGCCTCGCGGCCGGTATCTGAGCACTTTCACTGTCAATCTCACAGGAGTCGCCACCGAAAGCCTCCAGCCAGACACGGATGCCTTCGGCGGCGCCGGTGATCACTTCGGAAGCGCGGTCGCGATCCATGAGGACCTCGCCATTGTCGGTGCACCTTCTGACGAGACCGAAGCGGGCGCCGAAGCGGGCACCGCCTTGATCTTTGTGCTAGACGCCACAGGGAACTGGAAACGTTACCTAAAGCTGGCAGCCTCAGACGGCGCTCCCGACCTTCACTTTGGCCAATCTGTGAGTGCCGGGCTCGATGTCCTCGCGGTGGGGGCCAAGGACGCTGTCTACATCTTCCGACCAGAGGGCTTGCTTTGGGTTGAGACCGCGAAGCTACAAGCATCCGATCTCGAGATTGGCGATGACTTTGGTCGATCCATCGCCCTTTCAGCATCCGGCGAAACACTGTTAGTAGGGGCGCCCTCTGGTAATCAGGACGGAAACACGGCAGCCGGGAGTGCTTACGTCTTCACCAAAGGCGCCGAGGGTTGGACAGAGCAGAAACTCACGGCCACACCCGCGGTCGCTTCCTCCAACATGGGCGCTGCCGTCGCCATCCATGGCGATCTTCTCGCCGTGGGCCTCCCCGGTGCCGAGAGCGCCGCAGGCCGCGTCCTCACCTATACCAAGGGCGCAAGCGCCTGGGAGCTAGCCTCCACCATCGAGAACCCGGCCCCGACGACGAGCACCGACTTCGGCACCGCACTCGCTCTGATAGAGGAACGACTTTTAGTCGGCCTCACCGACGCCGCTCGCCTCTTTCTCAAGACCGCCGAAGGTGACTGGGATGAGGAAACGGTCTTCTCAGATGCTCCAGGAATCGGCTTTCGAGGTTCTGTTGCCCTCGGAGAAGAACTCATTTTGATCGGCGCCGAAGACGCAGACACCGAGGCCGGACAAGCCGCTGGCACCGCCCAGGTTTATATCAAAAGCACCGATCAGTGGCTGCCGCGTGAGCTCCTGACCGCGGAAGACGCTGCGGCAGGGGATCGTTTCGGCCATGCCGTGGCCCTGAGCGGCCTCTCCGCCATGGTCGGCGCCCCCGACCATGATGGCCCCGTAGAATTGGGCATTCCGTTAGACGACCAAGGCAGCGTCTACGCCTACCCCTTAGCAGCGCCTGCCGCTCGCATGGACCTGCGCCGACTCAATGAAATGGTGCTCAAGCAGGGTTCCGTGGTGGAGTTCGGTGAAGTCGCCATCGGCGCCACAGGCGAAGCCACCATTCGCATCACCAACACGGGCGACATCCTCCTCACCGGGATCGCCATGGCCCTGGAAGGCGAGCATCAAGACGACTACACACTGACCTACGACGGGGGTATGACCATCGATCCCGGCATGACAGAGGAAATGTTAGTCGAATTCAAGCCTATGACCGCAGGCACGCGATGCGCCACACTGCGCGTTCTGAGCAGTGACACCGAGGCCTCTTCTGTCGAACTCACGCTCAAGGGCACCGCCGCACCTGCCGAAGAAGTCTTCGGCTCAGCCATCCTCGCCGCAGGACTGAGCGGGGTCGAGACGCTCCCCGGAGCAGAACCCTTCGACGACGGGATTCCCAATCTCTTGAAATACGCCTTTAACATGGAACTGGCAGGAGCCGACGCAAGCACCCTCGGTCCAGGCGGGGATTCAGGACTCCCAGGACACGAGGTGAATACAGGAGACAGCGGTGAAACCATCTTTGTCGTCGAATTCATCCGGCGCAAAGGGAGTGGGTTGGTCTACACGCCCAAACGCGCCGATTCGCCTGAGAACGACCTCTTTGTCCCAATGACAGGAGCCATTCAGATCATCTCCATTGACGACGAGTGGGAACGCGTGCGCGTCGAAGAACGCTGCCCCGCCGACACACCACGCTGCTTCAGTCACGTCGAGGTCTCTCTTCCGTAACAGGCATTGTAGTCAGTCAGATTGCGTAGTCCACACAACCGCTTGCCCGCCGGCCATCGAGGCTACCGGTCGAAAGAAAGTGAGATTCTCCTCACCGATATCAATCTGGTCGAGTTCGATTTCGCACGATCAATGAACTCGTTGGGTATTGGCAAGAAAACTACGCCACACTCCCTATCACAGGTTCAGGATCGATCACACTAATCATCGCTCTGGAGGAGACTGACAGACATGACATTTGGTTCGAAAGAAAGCGATATGCCGTCTCAGCTTATCATTGCGCATGTCTCACCGCTGTCCCTATCTAGATTAGACCGTGACCAAGCCACCTAGCACGTCCTCCGGAAAGAAAGAGACTTGGAACCACACTGCGCCAGTGGTTTTCTCACCGCTGTTCGCGTGGCCTCCCAACCCCCAAGACGCGATTCTGGCCCTTACAAAGAGGTGGGGCACCGTTTCCCGTAATGTCCTCTTTCTCGTTATGGCGTTCCTGGTCTTCCAGTACCTTGTCCCGGACGAGGGCGTCATGCGGACGTTGTCGATTGGATGGGTTGGTTTCATCTTTCTGCGTAACTACGTCTTTATGTTGATCATCGCCGGCGGGTTACATCTCTATCTTTTTACCTACAGACTGCAAGGGCGCCGGTTGAAGTACGACCCTCGCGAGCAATTTGACAAAGGCGGGAAATACTCCTTCCGAAACCAGGTTTGGGACAATGTCTTCTGGTCCCTAGCCAGTGGGACGACGATGTGGTCGATCTATGAGGTGCTCTATTTCTGGGGCGCGGCCAACGGAGTGATCCCGACCCTTTCCTTGATCAGCGACCATCCTATCCTCTTTGTCGCGTGGCTGCTGGCTTTGCCGATCCTGACATCTTCCCACTTCTACTTCATTCACCGGTTGCTCCACTGGCCGGTTCTCTACCGTCGCGTGCATAGCGTTCATCATCGGAATATCCAAGTTGGTCCGTGGTCAGGGATGTCCATGCATCCGGTCGAACACATTTTCTACATCTCTTCCGTGCTCCTGCATTTCATCATAGCGTCACATCCCGTGATCCTGCTGCTACACCTTTACAGCCGCTGCCTGGGCCCCGCCTTTTCCCATGCTGGGTTTGAAAAGTTGCAGGTTGGCGACACCACTGTTGTTGATGCTGCTGACTTTCACCATCAACTCCATCACCGCTATTTCGAATGTAACTACGGCACGCTCGATGCGCCCTGGGACCAGTGGTTCAATACGGATCACGATGGATCTGATGAAGCCACAAACCGGATTCGAAAGCGACGCTTGAATAAGCATCGCCCCTAGGGAAACGAGTGAACTGTGGATCGATGTCAGAGGACATTTACGCAACTAGTAAGGTTGAGGCGTCGTGTTGTTTAGCCAGGGCGCTGTTATTGGTGATTGCCAGTTTAGCGGGGGCACCATGTGTTGGTCTCAACCAAGAGGACTGCAGTGAGTTGAAGGATACCTTTCTAGTTCGGGAAACGCGTTATCTGATCCGAGTGCCGAACGATTGGAACGGGATACAAGTAGACTGATGTTAGTGTTGAGGCTGCCTTGGAAAAGATCAACGCCGCACCACGCATCACCGCGGATGCAGGTGCGATCAATTACTGGAGCGGTATAGGGCGCACGCATACTGGTGAATCAAAGATACCGGACTTTCGGATGGCTTCCATTGGAGATGGTTTAAGTTATCCGTCCACGGCGAAGGGTTATGGAGAACTAGTCGCCCGGAATGATTACCCAAAGCTATACCGTAGTGCCTATGTCGACTGGTAGGGGCATTGTAGTGTCAGCGTGGCCGAGTGGTTGGCTGCAATTGAGACGATGATGAAGCTGGGAATGTTTGGTAAGCTGTGGAGACTGGAGGCGCCTAGCGAAGCTTGTCTGCGGAAATACGATAGATCCGAATTGCGTTCTCCCGCATGCCTTTCTTCAGAGCTGCGTAGCTTTTTTTCTCGAGGAATTCGCGCATGATTCGCACCACATCGTCTACCTTGCCAAAGTGCTCACAAACAGCCCAATTGGTGGCAAAGATCACCCGATCCTCGCCGAAGGCATCGAAGCACGGATTGAGAACCGGAAGATAGTGAGACAGATCAACTGGAGCTCGGTCCTCAAACGCTTTCACTTCGGCGAAGTTTATGATGCTGGAGAGCTTACAGTAAATGTTAGCCTCTTGCGCGCAGTCAATGAGCGCCTTCTTCCACGCTGCGGATATCTTTCCGTCCACTATGCGGGCGCGCAGGCAATGGTTCAGCACGATCTTTAGCCCCTGAAACTCACGTGCCAAGCGGATGGCGTCCGCCGCATGTTGGTGTGCTATCAAGAGATCGATGACCATCCCTTCCTCATCAAGTTTCTGGCTCC
>JAACDM010000267.1 GCA_009936795.1 Verrucomicrobiaceae bacterium
AACGCCACCACTCGAGGCGGAGTGCATTATGATTCATCTCAGAAAGCTCTTGTGGGTTGGACCTCCCGCCAGGCAGAAGTATCCCTGCCCGTCCCAACCGTCACTGGGGTGACGTATTCCGTAGAACTGAGCTACGGCACCTCCGAAAATGGCCGTCTTCTCATCGCCATTGGATCACAGAAATTTCTGCTCAACCTAAAAGATACAGCCGGCCTGGGAAAACAAGCCAACCTTCACGTGGGTAAGTTCACCGCCAACGGAACCAAGGCTGCCATCTCAATCACCTTACCGAGTCAACGCTCGAAGCCATTCCTGCATATCCACCGCCTACGCTTAATACCTCAACGGCCGTAAGTGTTCGCAGAGTCGCGCCCCTGATCATGGGGTTGAAGACCGCGTCCGATGAATCCCCGCACCCCGTTTCTCTACGTCATTCTGGCATGCCTCAGTGCGTTACCTTTGTATAGCGAAGATAGCGCGGCACATTGGGCCTTCCAGCGAGTATCTGTTATCGATCTTCCATCGGCGATTCCTAGCACCACAATTACCCCCATCGATGCTCTCCATCAAAGCGCGCTCCGTGACCAGGACTTGCCCATGGCAAAGCAAGCCCCCCGCCAACGAATCGCCCGGCGGCTTGCCTATCATTTGCACGGTTTGCCGGCAACGATGGAAGACGTTGAGACCTTTGAAAACGACGACTCACCCAATGCCTACGGACGTTATCTCGATCGTCAGCTTGCCTCCCCACGCTATGGCGAACGTTGGGCGCGACACTGGATGGACGTCGCCCGCTATGCTGATAACAAGGGTTACGTTTTTCAGGAAGAGCGGCGCTACCCCTACGCTTACACCTACCGAGACTGGTTGGTCTCCGCCTTCAACACCGATCTGCCCTATGATGAGTTCATCCGGCAACAGATCGCCGGAGACCACGTGGTGAAGGAATCTCAAGATCCGCGAGCCTATGCTGCTATGGGCTTCCTCACTTTAGGACGACGCTTTCTCAATCGTGAACCGGACATCATTGATGACCGCATCGATGTGGTGACTCGCGGTTTGTTAGGCCTAACAGTATCGTGTGCGCGTTGCCACGATCACAAGTTCGATCCTGTCCCGATCGAAGACTACTATTCACTCTATGGTATCTTCGCCAGTAGCCATGAACCCTCTGACAAGCCACTCCTCGGTGAGCCCGACACAACTTCACCCGCCTACCAAGCGTTCCTTTCTGAGGAAATCAAACGTCAGGAGAAGATCGACAACTACTTCACTACCCGCCATGCCAAGCTTCGCACAGAGCCGCTGCTGAAAGCCTATTTCCAACTCGCCCATGATGGCCGGGACTGGGACGAATCCAAGATCGGCTCCCGCGCCCAAGCAGAGAAGCTCTACCAGAAGATCGCACTGCGCTGGCGAGACCGGATCATTGAACTGTGTAAAGAAGGGCATCCCGCATTCCTTCCCTGGAAACACTTGTTAGAAAAAGGGACACTGCCCGAGACTATGGAAACGGCTAATCCCATGGTGTGGAAAGCTCTAAAAACAGCGAAGGTGGGGGCAATGAACGAACTCATTGCCGTCTACGCAAAGGTGATTGCAGAGGCAGATCATGACAACCCTCACGACAATAAGCATCGCGAAAGCCTCCGCCAATTGCTCGTTTCCAAAGACTCTCCGACAGGGCTGGAACCTGAGAAGCTCTACCGCATCTTCAATGTAAAAGACCAAGAAACCGTGCGCAAACTCAGACGTGAATTGAAGCAACACCAAGCCATGTCGCCAGGTGCCCCACCACGGGGAATGGTTATGTTAGACAAAGATAAGCCTGTGAGACCACATGTCTTTGTCCGAGGAAATCCACGTTCCCGAGGCAAACAAGTGCCACGTCAGTACCTTACCGCTCTCGGCCACAAAGGACGCCAGCCCTACGAAGACGGCAGCGGCCGTCGCCAGCTGGCCGACGACATTTCCAGCCCTCGCAATCCCCTAACAGCGCGCGTCTTCGTCAATCGAACGTGGATGCACTTCTTCGGTAAGCCTATGGTCGATGCTCCGAGCGACTTTGGCGTCCGTACTGAAGCCCCAAAGCTCGTTACGGTGCTAGATCGCCTAGCCGGAGACTTCATGCGTGAAGGCTGGTCCATCAAACGCCTTCATCGAGAGATCCTTAGCTCCGCACTCTATCGGCAAGATAGCTTAGCGCCCGAAGTCGCGCTCGTCCGTGATCCAGACAATCGCTGGATTACTCGAATGAACCGTCAGCGCCATGGATTTGAAGCAATGCGTGATAGCCTTCTCGCTGCCTGTGATGATCTTGATCTCAACGCAGGAGGTCAACCAGTCGACATTCTCAAACAGCCCTTCAGCCAGCGCCGCACCATCTATGGATTCATCGATCGGCAGAATCTTCCAAGCACCTTCCGAACGTTTGACATCGCGAGCCCCGACGTCCACACCCCACGCCGTTTGGAAACGATGGTTCCACAGCAAGCTCTGTATATGATGAACGGACCACTCGTTGCTCAGCAGGCGGAGCGGCTAGGCTTGCGTGCCGAAGAAATGGGCAAGCAGTCTCCCACCCAAGCAATCACCGCACTCTATCATCGCCTCTTTGCGAGATCGCCAGACGAGGAAGAAACCCTTATCGGCCTAGCATTCGTCAATGACTGGACCCCTTCTGACAAGTTCCCCAATAGCTGGGAAGCCTACGCCCACGCACTCCTTTCCGCCAATGAGTTCATCTTTATTGACTAGATCATGAGCCATCATCCTGAAGACCTTAGCCACCATTTCTACACCCGACGCGATTTCCTCTCGCGCGTTGGCATGGGCATGGGCGCCGCTGCCTTTGGTGGCCTCTTTGGACAAACAAAGGCCCAGGCAGGGCTGAACCCTCTGGCTTCGAAGCCCTCCCAATACTTTGGCCGCGCAAAACGCGTCATTCACCTCTTCATGAATGGCGGGCCTTCTCAGGTCGGCACCTTTGATCCCAAGCCGCTTCTGACAAAGCACCATGGCAAGGCCTTGCCCATGGATTACCTCAAGACGGAACGCAAGACGGGCGCAGGCTACCGTTCCCCCTTCGAATTCGCACAGCACGGCCAAAGTGGGATCGAGATCAGTGAACTCTTCCCCAACGTCGCTAAATGTGCGGACGACCTCTGCGTCATCCGATCCATGCATGCCGATGTGCCAAATCATGAGCCATCACTGCTCCTCATGAACTGCGGCGAGTCCCGTCTCGTTAGGCCAAGCCTGGGATCGTGGGTCAGCTATGGTTTGGGGACGACGAACCAGAACTTACCGGGCTTCATCACCATGTGCCCGGGCGGTTATCCCATCCAAGAATCACAAAACTGGCAGGCGGGGTTTTTACCGGGCTCGTTTCAAGGTACCTACATTGATACAAAGCACAAGAAAGTTGAGAAGCTTATCGAGAACATCCGCAATCAGCGACTCGATTCCACGCAGCAACGCAAGCAGCTCGACCTCGTGCAGAAGCTAAATCAACGGCACCTGGAACGTCGTCAGCAAGACGCTCAACTGGAGGCAAGATTACAGTCTTACGAACTCGCCTATCGTATGCAAATGGATGCCACGGACGCTTTCGACATTGAGCGCGAGCCACAACATGTCCGCGACCTCTATGGCAACGGCACCCAAGCCCGCCAAATGCTCATTGCCCGACGGCTCGTAGAGCGAGGCGTTCGATTTGTTCAAGTTTGGCACGGCCCAGGTCAGCCCTGGGACAATCACGACGACATCGAGGTGCGACATCGCAAATTGGCTGAGCAGTGTGACCAAGCCATCGGGGCGCTTCTCACGGATCTCAAACAGCGCGGCATGCTGGACGACACCCTGGTCATCTGGGGAGGTGAATTTGGTCGCACTCCTACGGTGGAGCTACCCACCCCGGGCTCCAATGCGGGTAAGATCAATGGACGCGACCACAATCACTATGGATTCAGTATGTGGCTTGCTGGCGGGGGTGTGAAAGGGGGCTACATCCATGGCGCAACGGACGACTTCGGATTCCAAGCCATCGAGAAGCCTGTTCACGTCCATGATTTACACGCCACCATCCTCCATTTACTTGGGTTTGATCACGAAGAACTAACGTATCATTACGCCGGACGAGACTTTCGACTGACAGATGTTCACGGAAAAGTAGTACACGAGCTACTGGCCTAAAGAACGTGGAAAAAGTAGTCATCCTAACCGTCGCCTAATTAAGTTGTAGCTGAAGTGGCAACACTCCTCTTTGCAGAGTGAGCCCCCTCTCAAGGAACTGAGGCCAGTGCGTTTAAGATATAATTTCCTAACTAGATCAGGTCCAACCAAATGGACTTGAGGTAATGCTCGTCCATAAAGTCGGGCGGCATCGGCGTGTGCGTTAGCTTCCCAAGCTGCCTCCCTGCCAGCCGCACACCGTCTCTCACCATCACTTCAAAGCGCTCATGCCCAAGACGACGGTCGTTGCATGTCGCTAGGATCCAACCTCCAGGTTCCGCGATCTGCACGGCTGCTTGGACAAGTCGATCGTAGTCTTTCTGTACGCTAAAGACACCCGCGTCACTGCGCGAAAACGTGGGAGGATCGAGAATGATTCCAGTGAACAATCGTTCCTGCTTTGCAAATCTCTTCATCCAACTCATGGCATCTCCCTTACAGAAATACTGGGACGCTGAATCAATGCCGTTGGCTTCCATATTTCGCTTCCCCCACTGTAAATAGGGATTGGATAAGTCGAGACTGGTCGTAATGCCTCCAGCCAAAGCCGCAGCCACAGAGAATGCACAAGTGTAGCTGAAAGTATTGAGAACACGCTGTCCCGGCTTTACTCGCTCACGCACATGCATTCGATTTATTCGCTGATCCAGAAAGATGCCCTGCGAATAGCCCGATTGCATGGATAATTCAATCTTCATCCCACGCTCGAGAACGTGAAACGGAGCATCAACCTTCTCACCCCAGACCCACTGCGGGGTTTCTTTCTGATCCTGGTCGAGCCGTTTCCAATAGAGTGCTCGCACATCTTCCTGCACCTCCCGAAACAGGGCGGGGAGGCGCCTTCCCAGAGTAGACACTAACCAGATCTTATCGAATACTTCCAACACAACACCATGGAAGCCATCGGCCTCACCATCCACCAAACGAAAGGCTGTCGTCTGTGAATCGTCAGCCAAAGACGCACGCCTCGAGACGGCAAGTTTCAGATTCTGCTCTTGAAATAGATCCGACGTATGAGGCATGGCCATAGTTGCCATGTAAAACATAAATTTCCAAGAAATTATGAAAAGAGGTGCCCTTTGACTCCACCCATGTATTTAGCAAACGTTTAACAATGAGTTCCGCAATTTCAGACGACTCTGTCCGTGCCGACAAATGGCTTTGGTCAGTGCGCTTGTTTAAGACACGTTCAGCAGCAGCACAGGCGTGTCGGCTCAATCAAGTCCTAATCGAGGACCAGGCGGTGAAGCCTTCCAGAGCCATTCGAGAAGACGACATTCTCGTGGTCAAACATGGCCCGATCAACCGAACCCTACGTGTGAAAGCAGTAATTGAGAAGCGAATCGGTGCCAAACTCCGCGATCAGTATCTCGAAGATCTCACTCCGCCCGAGACATGGGAAGCCCTGCGAAAAGCACGCGCTCAAACTCAACAGAATCGGGTCTACGAGGGAGACGAAGGAGGGCGCCCCACGAAACGGGATCGCCGACAAATGGATGCCTTTGAATCTTGCGAGGGCTGTTCCTAACATCACTCTATAACCCTACCCAATGTGAATCAGCCGACCTCTCCCCCCTGGTCCCTTTGCGATGCCGAAGAACTTTACGCCATCGACCAATGGTCGAGCGGCTACTTTGGCCTATCCGAAGAAGGTGAAGTAACCGTGCGCCTACAAGGCGACGCGCCGAAGCCCAAGTCAGTTTCCATTCCCAAGATCATTGAGGAAATCCGTGATCGGGGTAAAGACCTGCCTATCTTGCTGCGTTTTGGCGAATTGCTGGAATCGAGGATTCGCCTTCTCAACGAGTCCTTTCGTAAGGCTATCATTGATGAGGATTACGAGGGAACCTATCAAGGTGTCTTCCCGCTTAAGGTGAATCAGCAGCAGGAAGCGATCAATCACATCACGAAGTATGGACGCCCCTACAACTATGGCCTAGAGGTGGGATCGAAACCCGAACTCATCGCCGCGGTCGCTCACCTAAATGATCCTGACGCTTATCTTGTATGCAATGGCTACAAAGATGCGGAATTCATCGATCTAGCTCTGCGAGCTCAAAAGGTGGGCGTGAAAGTGATCCTCGTCATAGAAATGCCCAGCGAGGTAGATACAATCTTGGAAAGGTCTGCCCTGCTTGAACTCGAACCTATGTTAGGCATTCGCGTACGATTGGCAACGAAGGGCTCTGGCCACTGGTCTGACTCGGCGGGTGAGAAAAGTGTCTTTGGCCTTCATATCAATCAACTCATGAACGTCGTGGATCATCTCCGAGAGAACGACAAACTTCATTGCCTTCGCATGCTCCACTTCCACCAAGGAAGCCAAATACCAAACATCCGTGCTATTCGAGAAGCCACGATGGAAGCGACGAGA
>JAACDM010000031.1 GCA_009936795.1 Verrucomicrobiaceae bacterium
GCGTTACCACCCGGCCTGCGCACGTCTGAAGTTGGTCTAGAAACTCCTAACCTTTGGTCGTCAACGAAGGCCGCACGCGCTGGTGTCGATCAGGCCTGGCTGAAACGCTTTCGTGATCCGACCCTGAAGCGTTTGGCCAATGAAGCGGTTGAGAATAACCCCGATTAAAAAGCCGCGGCTGCACGTGTGCGCGTTGCGGCGTCAAACGCCAAGATTGCCGGCGCTGCCCGGCGGCCTCAACTTAATGCCGTTCTGTCAGGGAATCGACGCAAGACTAACTTCATCGGATTTCCTGACTTTGGCGGCTTTGACGAAGGCAGCCGTGGCGGTGAGCCCTCGGTCATTAGCACGATATCTGATACGTTCGGTGCTTCCCTTGACCTGAGTTGGGAGGCCGACCTCTGGGGACGTATCCGAGCCGGGGAATCCGCAGCTCTAGCAGAACTTCAAGCAACCGACGCAGACTACCGAGCAGCGCGGTCCTCTCTCGTGGCACAGGTCGCCAAGGCATGGTTCGCACTGACAGAAGCCTCGCAACAACTAGCTCTAGCAGAGGAGGCTGTGAAGGCCTTCCAATCTACGGAGGACGTGATCGCAGATCGATTCGAGATCGGCGAACTCGAGGGTGGCGGCACAGGAGCCCAGCTAAGATTGGCCAAATCCGATGTCGCTTCGGCTCGAGAGCAAGTCGCCCAACGGAAAGATCTGTTGCAGCAGGCTAAGCGGCAACTGGAAGTCTTGTTAGGTCGTTACCCGAAGAATCTTCTCGCTAGAAATCCCTAACTCCCTCATCTGCCGGGGCGGCCTCCTACTGGGCTCCCCTCCGAGCTTCTCCTCCGGCGCCCTGACATTCAAGCCGCTGAGCGTCGCTTTGCCTCGCAAGGTCAGCGTATCACCGAAGCGCGTTTGGCCATGTTTCCCCAACTCAAGATGACCGCAAGCGGCGGCACCTCGACAGACTCTTTGAAGGATCTGCTAGACAGTGACTTTGGAGTTTGGAATCTGGCTGGAAACATCGTTCAATCCATACTTACAGGAGGCCAATTATTAGCCGAGAAACGAGTTCGTGAGGAGCAGGAAAGCCAAGCGTTAGCTGCTCTTCAATCCACGGTCTTGCAAGGCTTCTTAGAGGTGGAACTGGCCTTGGAAGCCGATCAATACCTGGCTGAACGTCAGACTGCTCTGGAAGACGCCACCGCCCTATCCAGGGAAGCCTACATCGCGTCGCTTGCCGACTATCGCGATGGCGTGGGAGACATTCTCACCGTCCTAGCCGCTCAATCTCGAGCTCTGCAATTCTCAGGCCAACTCATCAGCATCCGCCGTCTTCGCTTGGACAATCGCGTGAACCTCCATCTTGCGCTGGGTGGCGATTTCAAACCAAACCATCCCAAACCGTAAGTCGCATGAGAGCTTTCATTATCGCCGTTTTGATCATCCTGATTGCGGGTGGCACTATGGTTGCGTTGGACGTCTTCAAGCCCAAACCGAAAGAGCAGGAAGTCGTGCCGCTCGTCACGCCAGTTGAGGTCGTGACAGCAAAGCGTCAGGATATTCAGGTCCGCTTGACGTCCCAAGGACTCCTCGAAGCAAAGACACTCACCACCGCCGCAAGCGAAGTTTCAGGAAAAGTCCTCGAAGTTTTACCTCCCTTCGAGGTGGGAGGCCAATTTGAATCAGGCCAGATCCTGCTTCGAATCGATCCTGCCGACTACGAGTCCGCTCGAGCTCAAGCCAAATCGCTCGTCGCAGATGCAGCCCTCGCCGTCAAAACGGAAGAAGCCAAAGCGACCCAATCCTTGCGTGACTGGAAAAAACTCGGTCGCACTGAGGAAGCGAACGCTTTAGTCAAACGCGAGCCTCAGCTCGCAAGCGCCCGCGCACGCCTGGAGGCCGCTGAAGCCGGTCTCGCCAAAGCCGAACGCGATCTGGAACGCACTGTCCTGCGAGCTCCCTATCGAGGCCGCATCCTCCGGACGCATACGGATGAGGCTTCATTCGTGACCATGGGAGCACCCCTTGCCGATTTTTATAGGTCTGATGCCCTGGAAGTGAAACTACCGGTGTCATTGAGTGAACTCCCTTTCCTTAACCTGCAAACGACTGAAAGAGCGGTCACCTTGAGTACGGCCACAGGCAAGGCGTGGTCCGCAACCGTCGTTCGCCAGGATGCTGAGATCGATCGGCGAAGTCGTTCCCTCCATCTCATTGCAGCCCTACCCGAAGAAACGAGCGCTAATGACCCATTGCTAGTTCCCGGACTCTTTGTCAGTGCACAGATAGCCGCCGAGCCCCTAAAAAACGTTTTTCCTGTTGATCGTAAAGCATTGTTAGGAGAAGACGAAGTTCTTATTCTAGGCGCAGAGATTCCTGATCCAACTTCAGACCACAAATTCAAAACCTACACGTTGCTTCGGCGGCAAGTCACGGTGGCTAGGAAAGAGGCAGGGAGAGTTCTCATTAACGAGGGGATTAAAGAGGGCGAACGCATCTGTATCTCCTACGTACCCAATTTCATTCAAGGCATGACTGTTCGCGTCCTCGGTGAAGAAACGAAAGCCTAACTGAGCTATCATGGAAAGTCTTATCCATTGGTTCTCTCGAAACCACGTCGCGGGCAATTTCCTCATGCTCGTTGTCTTGGTCATGGGCGTGACTCAATGGTTCAAGCTGAAGAAGGAGATCTTTCCCGAAACCGGTGTCGATATCATTTCTATTCAGGTTCCCTATCCCAATGCTGCGCCGGAAGAAGTGGCTACCGGAATCTGTTTGCCAATTGAAGAAGCCATTCAGGATGTGGATGGCATCAAGCGGGTGACCTCACGGGCGTCCGAATCCGTGGGCTCGGTGAATATCGAAGTCGAGAATGGTTTCTCGCTTCGCAATGTCATGGATGATGTGAAAACGCGGGTCGACGCGATTACCAACCTGGCCGAGAACGCAGAAGAACCGACTATTCAAGAGCTGCTACTGAAGACACAAGTACTCAGCGTTGCCGTGACGGCAGACACGGATGAGCGGACTCTTCGGGTGTTGGCTGAGCGTGTCCGGGACGAACTCATTGCCTCAGATTCAATTACGCAAGTATCCCTAGCAGGCACACGTAATTACGAGATCTCGATTGAGGTCTCCGAACAAACGCTTCGAGAGTATGGCCTCACCTTCGAGCAAGTGGCCAACGCTGTGCGCGCGTCCTCCTTGGATCTCCCGAGCGGCTCTGTAAAGACATCGGGTGGCGAAATCCTCTTTAGAACAGCACAGAAGCGCTACACGGCTGCGGAGTTTGCCAGCATCACCGTGATCACGAGGGAAGACGGAAGCAAAGTTCAGCTCGATGAAATTGCGAGCATTGTAGATGCGTTTGAGGACGTCTACGTCGAAACCCGACTCGATGAAAGATCGGCCATCTTGGTCAATGTCTTTCGCGTCGGCGACGAAGACACCCGGGCCGTGGCCGATGCTTCGAAGGAAGTCATCGAGCAAGCGAAAAGCTTTCTGCCCGCTGGCGTAACGCTAGAGATCTGGAACGACACCTCGGTCTATCTACGTGGCCGTATGGATCTATTAGCCAGGAATGGAGCCGTCGGTCTCTTGCTCGTCTTCATTGTGCTAGCATTGTTCTTGAAGCCGAGCCTCGCTGCTCTGGTTTCCATCGGTATTCCCCTCTCATTCGCAGGCGCAATCATGCTGATGCCTTGGTTAGGCGTCTCCATCAACATGATCTCCCTATTCGGATTCATTCTCGTCCTGGGTATCGTGGTGGATGACGCGATCGTTGTCGGCGAGAACGTGTTCCGTCGGATGCGTAGCGGTGAGGATCCAAAGGTTGCCGCTCCCAAGGGAACCCATGAAGTTGGCGTCATAGTCATCTTTGGTATTCTGACCACAGCAGTCGCCTTCACCCCCATGCTTGGGCTTAGCGGAGTCAGTGGCAAGATATGGCCTAACATTCCTTTAATTGTCATTCCCACGCTGCTCTTCTCGCTCTTTCAATCGAAGCTAATCCTACCTGCTCACTTGGCGCTTCTACCGAAGATGCGCTCCAATAACTCTCCGTCAGGCTTTACCAGATTCCAGAGGTTCTTCAGTCACGGATTGGAAACGTTTGTCGAGAAGGTCTACCGGCCGGTTCTTAAAGTGGCCCTGCACAATCGCTACTTGGTCTTGGTTACCTTCGTGGCTCTACTCGGTGTCTGTGGTGCTTTCGTTAAGCACGGTTGGATCACGTTCCGATTCTTTCCCGATGTGGAGGCCGAGCTGATTTCCGCAAAGCTCACCATGGCAACGGGCGTACCTGCTGAAGACACGGCGCGAGCCGTAAAACAGATTGAAAAGGCTGCTCAGGTCCTCGGTGAGCGATACACCGATAGCGAGGGCAAATCTATCATACGGCACATGTTAGCCAGCGTCGGTAGTCAGCCTTTCCAGGTCGGGTTTGATGGCGTTGGTGGTGCTCCAGCAGGCGATCATCTCGGCGAGGTGACGGTAGAGCTCAGCGCCGCCAAGCTCCGCTCCATCACCGCAGTCGAGATCACCGCCGAGTGGCGCGACCTCGTCGGCGGCATTGCCGGAGCCACCGAACTGAGCTTCCGTACGGACTCAGGGTCCGGTGGGAACGCCATCGATCTTGAGATCGCCGGACGCGATGTGAAGAAACTAGAAGAAGTGTCTCAAAAGATTCAGGATCAGTTGGCCAAATACGGCTGGGTTACCGACATCACCGACAACAATCGCGACGGCAAGCGACAGCTTAAACTTGAGTCTCTGACACCACAGGCAGAAGCGTTAGGCCTACGGTTAGCAGATGTCGCACGTCAGGTCCGTCAGGGCTTCTACGGCGAAGAAGTGCAGCGCCTTCAACGTGGACGCCATGAAGTTAAGGTCATGGTCCGTTACCCCGAAGATGAGCGCCGTTCACTGGAGAATCTGGACCAGATGAAGATTCGTTTGCCGGACGGAAGTGAAGTCAGCTTTGGTGAAGTTGCGGTCGCCTCCTATGGGCGCGGCTACTCATCGGTCGAGCGGGCAGAGGGCAAGCGGGCGATCAAGATCAGCGCGGACATCGATGACCGTGATCCCAAAGCCAGTGCCAAACTCGTTGCGGAAGAATTAGAGAGGGTGCATTTCCCGAAGCTCGCCCGCGACTATCCCAGCGTGACCTTCTCCTTTCTCGGTGAGCAACAAGACCAACGCGAGTCTCTCACAGAGATCACAAACAAATTCGTGATCGCCCTCATCATCATGTACGTCCTCATGGCCATTCCGCTCGGCTCCTATATTCAGCCGCTCATAGTCATGTCCGTCATTCCGTTCGGCTTGGTTGGTGCGGTCGCAGGTCACGTTCTCATGGGCACCGATTTAAGTATCATGTCCATGTGCGGAATCGTCGCTCTTGCTGGAGTGGTGGTGAATGATAGTCTTGTATTAGTTGATTACGTGAATCGACAGATCCGCGCTGATAAAGGCGTGATCGAAGCCGCCTGGGAAGCAGGCGCTGCCCGTTTCCGGCCCATTCTCCTCACCTCTCTTACCACCTTCGCCGGGCTGACGCCGATGCTCCTGGAAACCGATCTTCAGGCCAAATTCCTTATTCCCATGGCCATTTCGCTCAGCTTTGGCATTCTCTTTGCCACCCTCATCACACTCATTCTCGTACCGTGCGTCTACATCATGCTCGAAGACGTCAAGCGACTGTTCATTGGCAAACACCGCGTCCGATCGATGTTAGCGTTAGGCAAGCTTTGAAGCCAAGATTCGTTGGGCCTCCTCTAACGACAGGTGCTCAGGCAGATCATGATAGACCGAGATGTAAGCAGTACCTTGCGCCGTATAAGCGGTCAGCCCAAAGATGTTGGCTTCTAGATACTTGTATATTTGATAGGTCAAACTGTGAATCAATCCGGTAGACGTTGCCACCGATTCTATCTGAAGGTGGAAACGCCCTCGATTGTCCCATCGGGCAAGCGTCGCTGTGCCTTGCAATTTCGTAAGCGAACTCTCCTCAACTTCTTGGATGAGGCGATCTTCACGCATCGCCGCCTCGATCTCTTTGGCCAAGGCGGCACCGACAGATCGATCGCTTAGATCCAAATGGAAGAAGTCAAGGATGAGACCGTAGCGCCGCGCGGAGAAGAGATGCGCCTGGAACAGAGGAATTCCTTTTGCAGCCAAAGTCCCGGTGATGGCCGCGGCCAAGCCACGCGTATCCTTTGCAGCCACTCCGAGAATAGTTGAAGGCCCATCCCAAATCGTACGCACCAAGGGCCCCTTGCCAGGATTCTCACTCAGCTCGATCAAATGATAACAGAAGCGATTAGAAAGCTCACGGTAGGATCCCGTAAAGACGCCTCCAAAGTCTTCCAGCACATCGAGATGGTCCGGTGTAAAACCGGCACGCACAAGATGGTCTTTCACGGCTGCCGTGGGGTGATAAGTGGCCATCGCTTTGACGTACAGCTCGCGCCCATTGAAGCCCTCTGGTAGATGCACGTCAGATAGTTCAGCGGGCCTCCACTCGGCCTGATCGGCCCAGGTGAAGATGTAGAAGGCCCGCAACCATTCCTCGGATTGACACAATTCGACAAACCTCTGAACTTGCTCCTTAGAATTGTAACCGACCCTGACAAACTCCCTAAATGCCCGCCGATTCTTAATCAGGAATTTGGTCAGCTCAATGGTCTCATCCGAAAAGCGGCACTGCGTTCGGTAGGGTTCGTAATAGTCTTCAATCGGAATTCCCGACATGCCAGACGAGAGCCGCTCATGAATAGGCCGGGAGGTGTCCTCACGAGCTTCGAGATCGCCTTCGATTACGGGCAGTCTCTTCGTTTTCAAAGCCAGCTTCACCGCGGCTAAATGATCGGAGCCTAACAACGCCGCCTCCACTTCGACGCTGAGATTCTTGGCAACATCCCTGACGCGATCTTCCGAAATCGCCTGGTCAAGGCGTCTCTGTCCTTCCCGAACATAACGCTCCAGCATGGCCACTTTCTGCCGCTCGAGGGCACCGCGCAGTGATCGCTGCTCATCTAACACTCGACGATCAAGCGAGGATTCAAACCTCGCATACCCCGGAAAGAGACGCTCCTCAGCACCATCCGTCGTGGCCAGAAACGCAAACGACTTCGCTAGGCTGCCGCGTTCATCGTAGTAAATTTCTGCTAGTTCCGGTGTGGGCTGAAGCCACTCGCCAATATTGTAGAAGGTCGAGTTAAGCTCCGCGGGATCAATTTCCAGTTCATAGCGCTGCGCTGCCAACACGAGTGATAATGCCGCACCACTTTGCTCTTTATTGGAGGGACTCCAATCCTGTGGTGCGCGGAACGAAAGCCCACCAAGACCGAGCATGATCGCACTATCTTTCCTCACTGGTCGGCCAGCCTTCAATGCCGCTTGAATAATCCCTCTAGCACACCGCCCGACACAACGTCGGGCAGAAAGAAGCCCTGCTCGGACGCCATTGGCAAAGTCCACTTTCTCGAGTTCACTGGCTTCCTCGCCTAACATTTCCCCGAATGACGTAAAATCCTCAAACGACATCACATCTTCCACATGATTCCCTGGCCCAGCATTCTGTTGTGCATTTGGATGCCGTAGATGGATGAAGCCACGTATCCGGAGTAGGAACTCATAAGCATTGCGATCCTTTTCCGAACACGCTTCAGACTCGTAGATCTCCCAACTCGTCTGGAACGACTCCCCCGCCAAGGTCCACACGCCAGCTAGGAACACCCGCAATCCTTCATTCTTAATATCAAATCGATCCAGCTGCTCCGTCTTATGAATAGCAGGCTCCCAAGTCGACTTCCAGAATTCTAAAAGATGAAGGAAATGATCAAAGGGATCATACAGAGAAATGATCCGGTCACGAAAGGTCTGGGCAAAGCCATCTGGATCGTAGACAGCACGCATATCGATAAACGAATTGAGCTGTTTCCCGTCCAACCCAGGCACATCGGCGAGACTGAACGGCATGGCTTCACAAACGAATCCATATTCAGCCGTGAACTCTCCCCTATGCAGAATCTGCTCCTGAAGGTGCTTCAGAAACTCGTTGTCTTCTAACGCATCCTCAAAGAGAAAGGCAAAGTCGTTGTCAGAACAAGGGGTCATCTCGCCGCGGCCCGTCCCGCCCAAGGCCACCACCGCAAAGGGTTTCTTGTAGCCAAAGGCCTCCCGCTCACGTTCAGCCCATGCCGCTACCAACGCTGTGTAAATCGCCGCCCGCTCGGCAGCAATCTCGCGCCCATTGTCGAGAATTGGAGATTGGAACCGACGATCATTCTCCACGATCAGATGCGCAAAAGCCTCAGCTGGACCAATGTCTTGAGCCAGTTCGAGGACACGCTGTTCGCTAGAAGTCACCTCAGTTCTCTACGCTCTGATGCATGTATTGCCAACCGACTTTCATGGAAGACAGGCATTGCGTTGTTCATGTCCGTTAGGCAACTTGGCGTCATGCGTATTCAAGCTCTCTTTCTCTCGCTCGCCTTAATGTTAGCTACAAGCTGCAATAGTTTTAAGCGGGACTGGCGAGTGGCCGTGGCACAGCCTACGCCCAACGACCTTTCCGGGGCCTGGGAAGGTCAATGGCACAGCGAACCTACCGACCACCGTGGCAAACTTCGCTGCTTGGTGACACCATCGGAAACGCAAACAGGTCACTACAACTTTCACTACTGGGCAAAGTGGGGCCTTCTTAGCGGGGCCTTTGCTACCGTCTACGCTGTCACCGAGTTCTCGCCGGAGCGTTGGCGGTTTGCTGGCGATACGGACCTGGGATCGCTCGGGGGTATTTACCATCATGATGGTGAAGCCACGCCCGCCCGGTTCCATGCCGACTTCACCTCCTCGAAAGGAGACCGTGGCACCATGACGATGACACGTCCGTAGAGAACTTGCCTCACGCATTCCGACCACGCTATTCTCTCATCAACCATGGCCCATTTCACCCTGAAAGATGCCCACGAGAAACTTGACTCCGCGCCTGAAGCCTTTGTCGAACTCTTCAAGCACGGATCACTTCAAATCGAATACTACGAGCCAGCCAAGGTCGACAAGCAGTCCACGCGCACGCGCGATAGGGTCTACATGATCGCCAGTGGGTCAGGCCAGTTTGTCAACGGTCCTGACACGCAGGCCTTTGGTCCGGGTGACATTCTCTTCGTTCCCGCAAAGCAGGAACACCGCTTCGTCGATTTCACCGAAGACTTTGCCGCCTGGGTCATCTTCTATGGACCTGAAGGAGGTGAGCCAGCACAACCCACGTTGTCAGCCGAAGAACAGATGGCCCTCTACGAAGAGTCGCTGAAAGAAACGGATTGGGGCCACCAACCTTGTTAACAGATGGGCAAAGCCCATCGCTTCGAGAGTCAGATTGATCGCGTTGATCAAGGCATCTCCATCCATGTGATCCCGGTGCCACCCGAGATTGCTGCCAAGGTTGGCAACGCCAAGCGGGTCCCCCTCGAATTGGGAACTCAAGATCATCGGCGCGCCCTCAAGGGCGTGAAGTCGGGCAGCCCGTTCATCATGGTCGGCCGGCAAATCCTACAACCGTTAGGTCTCCGCTATGGGTCTCCCGTCTCGGCCAGCATTGCTGTGGATCCAGATCCAAACGCTCTCCATATCGCGGAAGAGCTGACAGAAGCCCTCTTTCAAGTTCCCGAAGCCCAAGCCCGTTAGGACACGTTTACGCCAGGGAAGAAGCGCTCGATCAATCACTACATTGATTCTGCGAAACGCCCGGAGACCCGAGCCAAAGGCGCGGTGGAAATGACGGAGAAGATCCGCACCCACAAGTTGCACGGCGACAAGTGAAGCTACTTACTTAGCGAGCGCCTCCCAGGCTTCTTCGTTCACCGCTGCTTTCTGGTATTCCATCATGACCTTCCACTCACCTTCGCCGTCCTTGAGAAGCAGCGCTTCGAAATCAATATAGGCTTTGTTAGCCTCACCGCCAGTGGGCTCACTGGTGTATAGAAAGATGCCCGTCTCGTGGGCTGTCGTGGCATCGCCAAAGCGTTGACTGAAACGGAAGGCCACGCTGGCCTTCAACTTTCCCGCTTTCGTATCCTCAAAGCCCTGCCTCCATCCCGCGAGGGCTTTGCTGAGAGGATAGCTACTCGCCTTGCTTCCAGAAACAAAGACTCCGTCAGGATGACACGTCGCGCTATAGCCAGCGAAGTCACCCTCCATGACCAAACGTGAAACTTCCGCTCAGAGCGCATCGAGCGCGACTTCTCGTAACCGGGCCTCGGCAGGCTTCTGACCCTCACGAGCCCAAGCACCCCAGGCGCGAAGGTACTCCGGCGTCCGGAGAACGCCGTTCTCATCGCGATCAAACGCTTTGAACACAGCCTCACGCTGCTCCTTCACCTGAAGCTTGACCTTGGTGCCCTGATCAAGCTCCTCTCGGCTCACCAGGCCATCCTCATCCGCGTCTAACGCCTGCATCAAGGCTTTCGCCTCATCGGTGATGATGCGGTTGAGCACGTATTCAGCTTGCGTGACGGAGCCATCTTGATCGGCATCTGCCGCTTTGAAAATCCCTCGTCGTGCTTGCGGAGTGAGATAGCTTCCCTTCTCGACGAACTCTTCCGCCGAATGTAATCCGTCGCCATTCAGGTCAACGAAACCGAAGTGCTTCCCGTAGGTTCTCCTTTGCTCGGCAGAAACACCGTCTTCCTGCTTCGCCCCTAACATCTCAAGAATGGCGACAACTTCAAGCCCACCCACTTTCTCCGGGGCTGGAGCTTGCGCATGAAGGCTCAGTGAGACGCAGACGTAGAAGGCTGGAAAAACGTAGAAGGAATTCATCATGGAAGATGATGAGCTATTTCTGACCAATGGGATAGCACCAAACGGTCCACCTCACACCGGAGAGGCGTGTATTTCGCTACTCAAACACCTCGACCACGCCTTCGCGATGGCTGCATGCGTAGACGACGACGGAGCCATCCTTCGTGACTTGCAAGCCAGCACCGGCTCGGAAAGTGGTCTCGACGCAGCGGAAGCTCTTGGTGCCGCGTTTGATCAGTTGCTTCGATATCGGGGTGCCATCTGCCCGTTGCCATTCGTACAGATCCAAGTGATCCACATCCCCCGTGCAACAGAATCCTGCTAGGAAACAGCGCCCCTGAGCATCGACGATCAAATTCATGTTCTGATAGGATCCGTAAGTGACGTCGCTCCAGTTTCCGCGATCGGCATCTGCGGCGCTCCAGGTTCCCGCCTTCTCAAAACGACAGCGAACGTCCTCCAGCGGGTATTCATTGGACTCGTAGAAATCCGGCGTTGCCGAATCCCACGTGCCCACCACGAGAAGATGGCGCTTTCCAAGCCCAGCCATGGCGATGGCGCCTACCGTCGGCCGTTCCACTTGACCGTGACGCTCAATCGAGATCAAGGGCTTCACGGGTTCACCGAAATCCTTCGCAGCCACGTCGACCACCCACACCTTGGAAGTGTCCTTCAAGCGGTTGTCTTCCAACCCGATGGCAGCATCCCGTCCTTCAACTAACTGAAAACCGCCAGCGTGCCGGTATGGCGACGATAGCAACTTTGTCAGGATAGCATTGGCATCACCACGGGCTGACATAGGCACCGTGAGAATGTAGGAGAAGTCGTTCGAACTCCCAGACAGCAGCAATTTGGAGTCGTTTCCTTGGACGATCGCCTGCACGCCCGGCAGGTGCCCACCCTCTGGCAAGCCATCGCCCAAGCTGAAGCGGACGCCCCTTGGCTCATCGGCCTTGATCTTCGCCACGGTTTGCCAGACATCCTGCAGCTGAGCTTCTGCTGAAGGCAAGAACACGACCAAGAACAATGAACAGATTCCCCAATTCATAGCTGTGGCATTCCCTCTTCTCGGGCCTTCAAGGTTTCTTCGAGCGGCGTAAAGTCGATCGAATGGCCCCAACGTTTACGGAGCTGCTCCATTGGGTAGTGCTTCAATGTTCGTGTTGTCGATCCTCCCTCTCCTCGAACCCCTTCTTTGTCTGGTCGGTTGAGATGGGCGACCTTGAATGTCAACTGTCCCTTCGTCTCGATCACCTTGAGTTGCAAAGACGCCCACCGAAGGTAGTTGCAAGCTACTGCGTTCTCGGAGAGCATGGCGGCTTTAGCCTCTGGTAGGGCTTGCTCTATCTCAGCAACAAAGTTCTCCAGCGCCGCCTGCTGCTACTTCTCATCAATCTCGACAATCACCATTGAATCTTCAGACGGTTGTATGCCGCGCTCTTCGATTTCCCGTAGGACCTGATTCATCTTGAGCACTGCTCTATGCTCTGCAGATCCAAGTTCCAGGCCACGAATAAGCGCGTCAGGAATACCGAAGTCGTATCCGTGATACCGGAGACCTCCTTCTTTGGCCAATACCCACGGAATGACGACGGCAGGTTGCTGTCTAACATCTTCGTCGCTTCGATCGTTCGTCTTTGACAACACACGCGCTTGTGGAATGATCGATTTCTCATGCACGCGAACTGGCTGAGTGCCTGGTTGAGTCGCTTTGGCAGGACTACCTGTCAGCGCTAGGATCACATTGGCGATCAAACTCAAGACAAGAGTAACGTTGAGCAAACGGTTCATTTCGCTGCCTCCAACCTCTTGCGAGTCTCTTCAAAAGCCAGACGCCACGTAGGTTCGAAATCAATCGCGTGGGACAAACGCTTCGTGTTCCTTGTAGGAATAAAGGGACCTTCGTAGGGAATGCTCAGCTGCCGGATCCGACTTCCAAACTGAATTTCAAGGTGATTGAGAGAAGGGATCATCGTAACTTCCAGCTCTTTGTAGGGATCGTCGAAGAAGTAGTCATGATTGAATGCCAGTGCCGTGAGCGCCTCAGCATGAATGGCCTCAAGATGATTGTCCAGATGGCTGCGAAAACCTGCTCTTAAACTCTTCACTTCTTCCTTGCTGAAAGCACCTACGGTGTAATGCCAGTCAGAGTGCTTCTCCACACGCTCGGCCTCCATACGAAAGATTTCGGTCTTCAACTCTCCTAATGCTTGGTTGACCTGCGCTTCCGCATCCGGAGTGAGTTCGAAGGCCGTGACAGCACGTTGGCTCAACTATCATCGTTCTCTCTCAAAACACAGGATGCTCACTCCGATCAGGTGGCTTTCTGACAATCGCAAATGACCAACCGGCAATGGCGGCCGTTCTTCAGTGACTAGCGCAGCAACCGGTCTCGCGACTGGGTCGGCTTCAGATGTCTCCGCAAGGGCCGCGTGAATCACAACCGTGCTTTCGGTGTAGGCGGTTGCTGATTGCTTTGCGATGACCCAATGGGTCTTCAAGGCTAGACTAATCGCCAAAAGCAGCACCTTCACCCAATTCATGTTAACCCCTTGTTAGTCAGTATCTCGCATTACGAGGGGGCGTCTTTTGAAGATGTGCGTTCCTCAAGGCGCTGAAGGCGTGCTTCGATTTGCTCAAGCTTACGCAGGATCATGATGTGTGTTCGTTTGGCGTCGATGCCGACAGGGCTATCTTCGCTGGTAATCAGAGCGGCGATGCGCTCGTAGTCTTCTGGGGAAATGTCCATGGAGGAAGCGTAGCGCACGATGGGTGTGCGGGTCGACATTGAAGAGCAAGCATCAATGAAACAGCTCAAGCATCGCTCTGGCGAACTTTATCACAGATTAAACGAATATTTCTCCGAGTCATCGGTTTAGTGCCTGAACACCTCAAACTTGTGACTGAAGAAACTGCCATCCGTCTTTGCCTGAAACACCGTGACCCGTCGGGTTTCGAGTTTCTTGTGCGCAAGTTTCGGCGGGAAGCTTACTATCACGCCCACGCCTTGCTAGGCAATGAGCCAGACGCGGCAGATGCCTGTCAGGAATCCTTTGCCAGCGCCTTTGCCGCCATGCCCAGGCTGCCGAAGCTGGATCGCTTCTATCCTTGGTTTTACCGCATTCTTCGCAATCACTGTTTGAACATGCTAGGGCGACGCCACACTCGTGACGCGTATGCAGCCAAGGCTGCCATGTCTCCGAAGGCTCGGGCAGATACCGATGATCCCAGCGATCTTGCCATGGCCCGCGAGTCCCGTGAGCAGGTCTGGCATCTTCTCTCTCAGCTCAAGCCAAAGCACGCCGAGATCCTCACATTAAAATACATCCACGGTTTCCGATACGACGAGATTTCGGAAACGCTCAATATCCCTCGGGGCACTGTGATGAGCCGACTCTACGAGGCTCGCTCTGTCTTTCGACAACTCCACGACACCGATGCCCATCGATCTTAATCACTACCGCCCGTTACTCATGGGACTCATGGATGGCGAACTCACGCATGAAGAAGCCGCCAACGTGAATGGCGCCCTTGTCCGGTCTTCTGAGCTTCGCGAGGAGTATGAACGCCTTTGTCAGACGGGCAATCATCTCCAGCCAATGAGCTTTCTTGAGCCTGGTGATGAAGTCACCCGCAAGCTCTGGAAGAGCCCGCATCACCACTTCGCGAGAGTTGGCGGCCTTTGGTTGGTCCTCCTCGGCTACGTCGGACTCATCGGGTATACCATTGTCGAAATGCTGAGTGCCGATGGACTCGCTTTTCCAAATCTCTGCTTCATCGGGATTCTTATCGGCACGGCCATTCTTCTTCTATCATTCATTCAAGAGCGTATCGCAAAGCATGCCGTCGACCCCTACAAAGACATTCAACGCTAACAAACCACTTAATAATTCTATGTTCACCACAACTTCTAGCAGCATCTCAGACAAGACCATCACTCAAACTCACGGCCTCGTACGCGGAAACACGATTCGAGCGCGCCACTTGGGTCGTGACATTCTTGCCGTCTTTCGGCACATCGTCGGCGGCGAGATCGAGGAATACACGAAGCTCATGGCCGAGAGCCGCGAACAGGCTCTGGATCGCATGTGTGCCGAGGCGAAACGCTTGGGTGCCAATGCGGTAATGGATGTCCGTTTCACCACCTCCATGATCTCCAACGGAGCAGCAGAAATACTAGCCTACGGTACCGCCGTGACCGTCGACTAATTCCAGGCCAATGCAGAACGGGTCTTCCAATAGACTTCGGGTGATTCTGCGAAGCCACGCAGAATCTCAAGGTCGTCCCGGTCAAGACGGACGTCCAAGGCCCTGAGATTGGCGAGTAAGTGCATCGACTGCGCTGCGCCGCTTAGTACGGTGCCCGCCCAGGGTTGGTGGAGCACCGCCGCAAGCGCGATCGCGTCGATGCTCATCTCATGCTTACTCGCAAGCCCTTCTAGCAAACTACGCTTCTTCGAAAAGTCCGCCACGGTGTTGCGATCCGTTAGGCGGCCGTTGGCCAGGCCCTCTTTGACAATGATGCCCATTCCAAGATCATGCGCTTCTTGCAACGCGACGCCAGCCGATCGCTCAAGGACATTCCACGTAGCCTGACAGGTATCAAAGAGGAGCTTGCCACCCATTTGGATTTCGAGCGCCCGACAAATGACGTCGGCTTGTTGTGGCCCGCTTACGGAAAGTCCAATACACCAATCCATTTCTTTCAGCTCTGCCAATCGCAAGAGCACGTCTTTATTGTTCAGCACCCCGCTTTCCAAGGTCGCCGAGTGAATTTGATAGAGCTTGAGATGCGACTGCAGAAGCGAAGCACTCTCGGCCACCTGACGATTGAGTAGCGCAAGGGAATGCTCCTTCACCTCATGGGCCTTTGCCTCAATCTTCCAGTCCGCCGTGTAGGTATAACCCCATTTGGAACCCACCAAGGCATCCTCGTGGCCCCGGCTCTGAAGCCATGCACCGAGAAAGGCTTCCGCCTTCCCATACGATCGGGCCGCATCAAAGTAGCGCACTCCTGCCACCCAAGCCGCATCAAGCACGGCGTGGGCGTGCGTTTCCATGGCGTCCGAGTCATACTCATGCGCCAAGTCGTCTCCGTGACCAAGATTGATGTATCCAGGACGGCCAAGCGCCGCGAGTCCAAGGCCCATCGGCGTTACTTGTAGGTCCGTCGTTCCTAGGGATTGCACTTGCATGCGGCTAGCGTAGCGCAAATTGAAGCCGGAGAAAGCGCCAGTCTGCGGCAACAGGAACATCGACTTCATCGCAGGCAGGTCCAATGTAGCCACGTTAGACCAGTCTTCTAACGACAAGGACTCTAATCTGCTAGCACTCGAATACGGTAGAATCGCTGCTGAAGTGAGACTCTACCGGCCCAATGCCCATCGGGTCAAAGATATCGCCGTACACTTCGTGCTCGGAGGCCTCCAGCGACAGGATAAGGCACACTGGTTCCATCGTCTGCCATCCAGGCGCTAGCATGCTGGAGCCCATAGAGATGTCCAAACTCATGCAGATAGAAAAAGGTCGACTGATGACCGCTTATCCACAGTTGGCTACCGAAAGCCCCCCACCCCCACCAACCAAAGCGAGACCACCGTTACCCACAGCGATCGGCGGAAAGAGAACGCCAATGATATCATAGCCGGTTGTGCTAAGCCCTGTGGATCTGGCCGCGGAAAGCCCGTCGGCCCGGATTTGCTCGTAAGCATCGTGGTCTTCAGTGAAGGCCCAATAATGGGATCGATCATGTGGAAGTGTGTAGACAATGCTCGTGACATCTTTGTTCTGAAGGAAAGTCTGGCCATACGATTGCTCGAAGAGAAGCGTAGACGTTTCCGTTAGTTTTGTCTCAGCTTCAGCCTGCGTGACCGTGAGGCTAACGTCAGAAAACTGAACACGAATCATCAAAACATCCTTTGGGGATTGCGTCCACGAAGACGCCGCCGCCGTCACTGCCTGGGCCATTAATCCAAACGAGAATTCGCCTCCTGTCGCGAATGCTGCCGTCGCTGCGACAACGGTTTCAGGTCCTAGCAGGGTCTCTGCTAGTCGCAAGATTTCGGCATACTTCCGCTCTGCCGAAAGAGAGATCGACTTCAATTCACGGCCGACGAGCGCAATGGTGTCACCGGGCTTACGATCACCTTCGAGTTCCGCGACACCAAGCACACCGGGGGCCACCCGGGCCTCCGTTTCCGACAGCGTCCACACAGGGGATGGCGTCACCAACCCGATATTTACTAACAGAACCTCAACAAGCGAGACACCCCGTTCCGACAGGAGCCCCCGTCGCCCCTGGGGAAGGAACATTTGGCGCGTCTCTCCATGCCATGTGGCGAAATAGAGTTCGCCTGGATTCGTGGAATTTGGAACCAGCGCCTTCGGGTCGCGGCACTTAGGGATCACCACGACATCGCCTGCAGCCGCAAACGGTTGCTCGATCCGTTCACCAATGTCCTGGGGAAGATCAGCATACACGGTCAGTGGTAGCATCTCTTGAATCGCGGCTTCGGGGTCTTCCCGAATCAACGCTGTCAGGCATTTCGCACAGACATCTGCTAGCAATCGTCCTTCCCTGATCACCGATGGAGAAGTGAGGGCCCCCATCGCTACGGCACTCCCATATCATTCTTCCAGCGATTGAATCGGAAGCCCACTAGATTCCGAAATCGCCTCTACCGGGTCAGTCTCGATCCGGTGTCCAACGATCCGGTCTCGGTCGCTCAGGAGTAACCCGACGTTCTTGATTCGGCACCTCAAGCATCATCGCTATCACGACCACCAGCAGCAGAAAGATCGGCAAGAGGGCTCTAATTGTTCTTGAACCTCCCATCACCATGAGGCTGCTCCCTGTTTCGGCTGTGGTCTAGGTAGTTGAGCTACTGTCAGGAGATTCAAATCACCGCTGCAATTTCCAGACACTTAACGAATACTACGATTTGCTCACTCATCGCAGATAAATCTCTAAGCAATCACCGGTTCTGGCTCCCACGCCAACAGAAGGCTCGCAATCCGTCTCTTCCTACATAGAGTTCGTGGTGATCGAAACGACCGCGCATGGGCCCTCAAGAAGATCAGTTTCGCACCACCTTTCCAATCCCCGCCAAGGACGTCGCCGAAGAGATGTCGCTTCGTATCTACTGGTCGCCGGCAACTTGGATTTCTCTAGTCTCGGCTACTGCGGTAGCGATGATGTCCCGTTCGAGAATCGGCGCCCTAGTCGCCGGCGCTACGGCAGCGGCGGGCCTCGTGATCTATTGGGCGAGCCAATGGCGTCGGTTGAAAAAGACAGCCCAATACAATGCCGTCACTAAGCAGAATGATCGGCAGAATGACGCTTTGCATCAACAGGCTGACGAACTATTTCACCAACGGTGTAAAGAAGAAGCGAGTACTCTGCGCCGTTTCATTGATCTAAAGATCACCATGGAGAAGGTGATCATACGCTGCCGAGATTTCACTCCAAAGATTCAAAAGACCAAGACGCTCATTGATACGATCTGTTTTGAGGTCACCGACCAGCTTCAACGTCTAGCAGAGAACCAAACGCTCCTTAGACAACCCGGCAATCAATTGACTGAAGAAGAACGCCAGGCCCTAGAAGACCAACAAACACGCCAGCAAGATCAGATCGATTCGGCCTATCGCGCACTTACAGACATGCAGCTTCAATTGGAGACCATGCTTGCCCCGCACGAACCATCCACGGTCGCTAATAATCGATTGGCAGACACCATCGCGCAAGTGCAAGAAGAGGCTGAGATCGCCCGGCGCGTTCGCCAACGCATTGAAGCAGACAATGTCGCTGCTATCCTCTCCGAACCGACGGCTACGGAGACCAACGGCACCATCACCCCTGAAGTGACGGAAGAAGATTCTTAAGACGGCGTAGTCAGCCAACTGAGAATGATGAACAAGCTTACATTGA
>JAACDM010000268.1 GCA_009936795.1 Verrucomicrobiaceae bacterium
ACGCAGCCTCAAGCTTTCAACTCATTCCGGACCTAAAACTCAGTTAGCCCCCCGTTTCCCGGACGTTACCAAAGAATTGCGATGAAACGCGCTATCCCAATCGCCATTGCCTTGGTTTTCCTTTCCTACAAGGACGCCAAGGCGGCGTCGACGGAAGATTTTGAGAGTTGGGGGAAAACTTATACTCAACGCGTGCTTCCACTGGCAGAGCTTTACTGCTTCGACTGCCACGATGCGGACACGAAGAAGGGTGAACTCGATCTGCAACGATTCGGAGATCTTTCAGCAGTGCGCGCGGATCCTAAGACCTGGCAGAATGTGCTTTTCCAATTGGAGACCGGCGAAATGCAACCAAAGGACAAGCCGCAGCTGTCGGCGGAAGATCGAACGTTTCTCCTTGATTGGGTAGAGCGTTATCTACACGCAGAGGCGGGGGCGCAAGCTGGCGATCCTGGCCCAGTGATGATCCGTCGGCTGAGTAATGTGGAATACACTTATACGATTCATGATCTCACGGGAATCGATTCGTTGGCCCCGGCGCGGGAGTTCCCGGTAGATGGCGCGGCAGGCGAAGGGTTTACGAATGTTGGTGAAGCCCTAACCATGTCCCCAGCACTGGTGGGCAAATATCTCGACGCGGCAAAGGAGGTCGCGGAACATGCCGTGCTCCTACCAGAAGGAATCGAGTTCTCGCGCTATACGTCGCGGCGAGACCAGACGAATGAACTGATCGCACGGAAAAAGAAATCTATCATCGCCATACTTATGCGGTCGAGGGTGACAATTTGCCATCGAATCTCGAGGGCATCAAACTCACCCATCGTGTTGGAGAATTACTGCCCGTCAAGAAGCACCTGGCGGCAACGTTAGTCGGGTCAAAGGCAGAGCTCAGCCCAAAGCATTTACTATTGTTAGCCTCAACACTAAAAATTACCGGCGGACCGGGTGCTCCGCTTTTTGCTCCGATTCGAAAGCGGTGGGCTAGGGCCACGTCGCCTGAAGACGCTAGCGCATTGGCCGAGGAGATCGGCAAGTGGCAGGGAATGCTTTGGAAGTTTAACAATATCGGCCACGTTGGCAACACGGGCGGTCCGAAGTTTTGGCAGGAGGAGGCAAGCAATCCCATTGCAACTAACCGTGAAATCACGCTTTCACTCCTGCCTGCCGAGGAAGACTCGGAGGCAGACAACATGCGGGTGTTCCTAGCGGTGGCAGACGCCGGCAATGGATCCGCACCTAATCGAGCCACTTGGCAGAGTGCTAGTCTTGCCATGCCGGGCCAGCCTGATATTCCGCTCAGTGTGATTTCGAGTTTGAAAGCACGGCTGGATCACCACCGTGACGAGCTTCTCTTGCGAACGGAGGCTTACCTGGCTGCGGCGGCGGTTGCGCTTGAGGCGGAGAGGCCGGAGGACATCGATCTCGATCGCTTGGCTGGTGATCGGGAACTGGAGGCACGCACGCTTCACGCCTGGTTAAGCTTTCTCCTGGTCGGTGGCGACGAACCCGTCGAGGTCTCGGGCCATTACGAAGAGAAGTTTCACAGTAGCGCGGCTGGTCAAGAGTTCATTCAAGGCTGGGGAAGCCACGCCACGACTTCGATTGGTGCCAATTCGTCGGACCAGGATGTAGGCATTCCCGGTACGGCACGGGCGCATAAGCTATTCTGCCATCCATCTTCAACACACTATACGGCTGCTGGTTGGCAGAGTCCGATTAGCGCCCAGGTGAAGATTGAAGCCAGTCTCGGCGACGCGCACGCCGGCTGGGGCAATGGTGTCGAATGTTTCCTTCAGTATCGCACCAGTCTTGGCGCGACGAACCTTTGGGCGGGTACTTTTTCAGACGGACAGGCGGCGAAGATGAACCCTCGAACGATCTGGATGAATGAAGGAGAACTGCTTTCTCTCATGGTTGGTCCAAGGGAAGGCAATCACGGATGCGATCTCACATCGATCGACCTAACAATCACCGCGATGAACGAAATCGAGCATGAATACTCTTGTACTTTCCGAAAGATGGTGGTAGATCAATCCACCAACATCCCCGCTTTCCAAGAAAGACCAGTGC
>JAACDM010000269.1 GCA_009936795.1 Verrucomicrobiaceae bacterium
TGCGCGCTATCTTTGGACTCGTGCGACGACTCTCGTTGGAGAATATCGCTTCGGGATAACCGATTATGAGACCGGAACAGCTGACTATACATCACATTACTTGTTGGCTGGTGTCGACCACATGTTCAATCGTGTAACGCAGGGTTCAGTTCGTGTGGGTGCTGAATTCCGGGACAATGACAATTATGACTCGAACACTTCACCTTACATTGAGGCTTCCTTGGTTCAGTTGTTGAACGAGGGCTTCAGTCTCCGTTGGGCCGCACGTTACGGTCTCGAGGACAGTGAGCTCGGTTCCTTCGAGTCGCGGACTTCAATTCGGATGGGTGTGACTGCTCAGTATGAATTCAATCCGCGCCTGACAGGCACTGCGGGCATGACTTACGTGCACAGCGAATTGGATGATTCCTATGTTGCCGGTGTTTCCGACGGTGACGAGGATTTCTTCGGCATAAATCTTGGTCTCTCTTACCTCCTTTACTCCAATGTTCGGGTGGAGGGTGGTTATTCGTATGGAACCCTTGATTCTAATATTGATTCTGGTATTAGCCGTGACTTTGACCGCCATCGGGTATTTATGGGTGTGTCTGCGAACTTCTAAAAGATCACGATACTTCTTTGAACGATTGGCTCCCCTGGTTGTCAAACCACGGGAGCCAATTACGTTTCAACTACTAGCAAAATAATTAATGAACGACCAAGGCGGCCCTTCCTCAGAGGCTAAACTACATGCGATGGATTACTGGCAGGTTCTTAGGAACCGCTATGGAGTTATCCTCCTCGCTTTCTTCCTAGTCTTTATGACGGCGGCAGTGATCACGTACATCCTGCCTAAGGAATACCTCGGCAAAGTTACTTTGCAGATAAACCGGGAGCTTCATGACATGAAGATTTTCCACGGGCAATCACAGCCTGGACGTGGTATGTACATACCACCGACCTTTATCGAGACGGAGTTCAAGGTTATCACCAGTAAGAACACCCTCTACCAGGTGATCGATAGCTTGAAGTTGGATGAACGGTGGGCAATCACTCGTCCGCAGGCCTTTAGTAAGCTCTATGCCAACGTAGACACCAAGGAAGAGCGTGGGACGGATCTCATCACGATCGAATACTTCGACACGGAAGCTCAGGTCTCTGCAAATATCGCAAACGCGGTGGCTGCTGCCTATCAGAATCGCCGAATGAGCTTGGAGAGAGAGCGGAGCAATAATGCGCTCGATACCCTCCAAAAGCAGCTCAGTGATCAGTCCGATAAGGTTGAGGAAGCCCGTCTCCGCATGCTTGATCTCGCCGAGCGCTACCGAATCATCGACCTTGCGGCCATGCAAAATCGGGCTTCGCATACGGGTGATCCCGTCACCGGAACAGGCACCATCCTCATGTCGAGCATGCAGGATACTTACACTGCTGAATCTAACATTGCTCAGATTAAGATGCAAATTGAGAAGCTCTCTGGTTTGGATGGTGAGCAGCTCATTCAAAGTGCTGCGATGCTGGATATCAACGACGCCAGTTTACAGACGTTACTTCCAAGTTATCAGCGAAGTCTTCTCGAAAAACGAGCCTTATTAGACTCCGGGCTTGGTCCTAAGCATCCCAAGGTGGGGGCTGCTGAAGGTCAGTTGTCCCAAACCAAAGAAATGCTAGAGAAAGCTGTTGTTGGTGTCCGGACCACCCTGAAGACCAAGCTAGACATGGCGGAGCGCGCACTTGCGCTGGCAAGGGATATCGAGGAGGGCAAGAAAGACACCTCCATGGATGAGCGACGAAAGTATGCAGAATACTCTGAGGCTAGTAAAGAGTATGAGCTTCAGAAGAGCATGTTGGCAAACATGCAAGCAAAGTATGCCACGGAGCAAGTGGACCTCACGATGCCAAAGGTGCCTATCACCATTCATGAGGAAGCTGAGGTTGCTAGTCGCCCAGCAAAGCCAAACGTTCCTCTCAATCTAATCCTTGGTGCCATTGTTGGTCTCGCCTTCGGAATCGGATTAGCGTTCTTTTTGGAATACCTTGACACAAGCGTGAAGACCCTGGAAGACGTTGAGCGATACCTACAGGTCCCCGTTCTTGCGGTGATTCCGAAGGATGTCGGAGTCTTGCACAAACAAAGTGGTCTCACGCCAGATGCTGAAGCCTACCGAATCCTCCGAACGAACATTGAATTCAATCGTAAGAGTGCCGATGCCAATGCGATTACCGTGGTTAGTGGCGGTGCTGGTGAGGGGAAATCGACTACCTTGGTCAACCTCGCTTACATTTGTGCTCAAGGTGGCTACAATACGCTGATGATTGACGGTGACCTTCGTCGGCCGAAGCTACACACCTTCTTTGACATCAACAATTCCGTGGGTCTAACCAACTACTTGACCACGGAGCTCATGCTAGAAGATGTCATTCTTCAGACCCCTGTGGACAATCTTTACTTTATGCCAAGCGGTATCCTTCCAGCCGACGCTGCCGGTATCTTGAACAGCCGTCGTATGTCCGAACTCATTGCTGATGTGAAGAACCGCTTCGATCTTGTGCTGATCGACTCTCCGCCAATTCTCGGTGTGAGTGATGCTGCTGTTCTTGCGAGTGAGGTCGATCTCACCATGGTTGTGATCCAGCATCGTAAGTTGCCACGCAGCATGCTCCTCCGTGTGAAACAATGTGTGGAAAATGTGGGAGGTAATCTCCTTGGTGTTGTTCTCAATAACGTCGATGTGCGTAGTGATAGTCAATACCAGTACTACACGAGTTACTACACTTACTATTCACCTACGAACACACAGACTCGTTCAACTCGTCGTAAGGAGCGGTCCGAGATCGAAACCGCGCCAGCTGAAACGCCAGCGAGCACTCCAGCGTCAGGCGATGACGAGTATTAATCATTCTCAGGAGCCAAACGAACCTTAATTAAAACCGATGAAGCATATATTACTCCTTACTGGACTGGCTTTGGTTGTGACCCTCTCGGCAGGCATGGCCCAGAACAAAGAGAGCAAGATCAAGCCGACCGACCAGATCTCGCTACGTATATCTGGCGTTCCCGCCGATGACGCCGTGGATATCTCGCAGACCTATAGTATTGCGAATGATGGGAAGTTTCCGCTACCCCATGTGGGGCGGATTACGGCTGCGGGGATGACGCCTTCACAATTGGGAATCCGTGTAGAGCAGGCCTACAAAACCGCACAAATTTTCACGAAGCCGACGGTGGTAGTTTCCACGCCTCAGCTCCAAGTGGATAGTGAGAGAAGAACTCTGAAACAGATTTCCATTAGCGGGGAAGTAAAGGCGGCCCAACGAGCCCCATTCACAGACGGGATGACACTTCTCGATGCCCTCGCCCAAGCTGGCGGTTTTTCGGACTGGGCAAATCGTGAGAAAGTCCGGGTCATCCGTAACGGCAAAACGACGGAGCACGACGTTCGGAAAATTAGTGCCAATCCATCACGAGATATTCCGCTGCAAGCCAACGATAAGATCATCGTCATTCACCGTTGATAGCCTTCGCTTAACAACCTTCACAAAGAGCCTTCGAGATATCGAAGGCTCTTTGTCGTTTCTACTCCTACCAAGCCATGAAATTGCTCTTGTCTTTCCTAGCCGCTACCATCGTGGTCATATATAGTAGCAGTTGCAGCTCAGAACAGACCCAGGGACCTGCCGAAGCTAATCAGAGCCCTCCCACTTCTGACGCAATGATCACGCCAGCAGAAAGTCCCATAGCCGTTGAA
>JAACDM010000270.1 GCA_009936795.1 Verrucomicrobiaceae bacterium
TAGAGAACTTACTGGCGGAAGAAACAGTGGAGGCACAGGAGTCTGAGGCCGATTCGCCTACGGTTGAAGCGGGGGCTTCGGATGATGCTGCGGCTACAGGTGAAGAAGTGGTCGTTGAGTCTAGTGTTGTGATCAATGAGATCATGTACCACCCAATGCATAGTCGCGAGGTCGAGCCGACAGGTGAGGAGTTCATCGAGCTGTACAATCCAACGGACAAGCCGGTGGTTCTGCGGGGCTACCGTTTCACAAGAGGAATCGATTTCACGTTTGATGACGTGACGCTGGAAGCTGGTGGTTACGTGGTGATTGCCTCTGATTTAAACATGTTTACGGATACGTACGGGGAACAGGCGCATGTGGTGGGGCCCTTCTCGGGACGGCTGAGCAATTCGTCTGAAGAAGTGCGTTTAAGGAATGCTGAAGGGAAGGTTGTTGATCGGGTTGAGTATGCGGATCAAGGAGATTGGGCAGATCGCATGCTTTCTCGACGTAGCGCCATGTCGCACCGATCAAGCTACAATGGACGCACGAGGTATTCCAGTGCTAGTGGTTGGGTTTGGGCTTGTGAGGCAGATGGTGGTGGATCGTCACTTGAGTTGGTTTCCTCACAGATGTCGAATAACCATGGTGCGAACTGGAGGCCGAGCCGGGATCGCCATGGAACTCCGGGAGCGGTCAATAGCATGCAGGCTCGCAATATTGCGCCCCTCATCAGCAAGGTGAGGCATCGCCCAGTCATCCCGCAGCCAAATCAGCGTGTGCTGGTCCTCGCGGAGATTGACGACGAAAATATGGCGAGTGTTCGGGCCGAAGTTTTATGGCGTGTGTCTCAGCGACGCAATCGGGAGCCCTTTAAGGCCGTGCCCATGCTTCCCATAGCTGATGGGCGCTACACAGCGGTGTTGCCAGCTTACCCTGACAAGACAGTGATAGAATTCTATGTGCGAGCGACTGATGGTGCCAAGCAACGGCAATGGCCGTCGGGGGCCGAGGAAGAGACTCGTGCCAATGCTCTCTATCAAGTCGACTCGGAGAAGAACCGCACGGCGATGGCTTTCTACCGCCTCATCATGACTGAGGACGACAATCGAAGTTTCGGGAACAGCAATCGGCATAGCAATGCGATGTCGAACACCACGCTCATCGCTGATGACGGTAGTGGTCCCGTTATTCGGTACGGTTGTGGTACGAGGGTGCGTGGAGCTGGTAGTCGGAGCAACAACCCGCCACCGATGCGTGTGAATATTCCCCGCGATCGCCCTTGGAACGGGGCCACTCGCATGAACTTGAACAGTGTGTATCCCTGGCTGCAGCACATCGGTATGAAGATCTTTCAAGCCTCTGGATTGCCTGCGCCGAATACCACGGCGGTGCAAGCGAGACGAAACGGGCGCGACTATGCTTCCAAGAGGAGCAAAGACTATGGGGCGATCGTTCATGTCCAGCCATTGGATGGCATCTTCCTGAACGAGCACTATTCGGAAGATGATCGCGGCAATCTCTACAAGAAGGTGAGACCAGATCGAGATTGGAGCTGGCGTCGAGGAGATGTTAGTGACTATCAGAATGATGGTTGGCTGAAGCAGACGAACGCGGGGCAGTGGGATTGGTCCGATCTCGATCATTTCCTCGACGTGATGAACAACTCCCCTGATAGTTCGAACTATCTTGAGCAGGTCGAAAGCGTGATGAATCTCGACCAGTGGCTACGCTATTTTGCAGTCATGGCATTGTTAGGAAACGGTGAGGGGGGGATTGCCAATGGAATCGATGACGACTACGCAATGTACCGAGTAGTGAAGGATACTCGTTTTCAAGCACTTCCACACGATCTCGATACGATTCTGGCTGTCGGTGAGGCAACGTCGAATCCACAGCACACCCTCTTTGACTTTGCCGAGCGTGGCGATGAGATTGAGCCACTTGAGCCTCTTTTTGATCATCCTGAAATCCGCCGACGCTATTTCACGGTCATGGCAGAGTTGCTCCAGACGTCGTTCTCGAACGACGACTTTGGGCGATTGATGGATCAACACTTGGGAGGCTGGGTGCCTGCGTCGAGCATTCGGCGAATGAAAGACTTCATGGCGTTGCGTGCTTCCTATGCTGCCCAAGAGGTTCGGCGAGGGTTGGGTAAAGTACCCACCAAGAGACGCCCGACTTCGAAAGGGGCTGTGCTGAGCGATGTGGGAGGCGAGGTGATTTTGAGTGAGATTCTCGCGGAGAATGTCAGTGTTCATGCGCATGGAGATGCCTTTCCTGACATTATCGAGCTGCACAATCCGGGATCGGCGACGGTCTCTCTAGCCGGCATGAGCCTGACGGATGATGCTGAGGTGCCAGGTAAGTTTATTTTTCCTGCAGGAGCCGAAATTGATCCTGGAGCTTATCTCGTGATTTATGCGGACGCCCTTGTTGCTGAGGGTGAGTTCCACACGGGCTTTGCGCTCAAGCGCGAGGGAGAGACACTGACACTGTACGGCGAACCGAACAGTGGAGGCGTGCGCCCGACGGTGGATACCGTGACCTTTGGTCCACAAATAGCGGATTGTTCCATTTCTCGAACCAGGAAGGATAAGCGTCTTTGGACGCTGACGAAGCCTTCTATTGGCAAAGCAAATCCCAACTTAGGCTTGCCCTTGGGGAGTATCCAAAGCATCCTAATCAACGAGTGGCTGGCGGCACCTCAGGCGCGCTTCTCTAACGATTATGTCGAGTTGATCAATCTCGATGATCGACCCGTGGCCTTAGGTGGTGTGGCGGTGACCAGCAACTACGTGCGTGTTCCGGACGAGCACCGTTATCCGATGCTGAGTTTCATGGGGCCAAAGCAATATCTTCTCATGGAGTCGCTGGGCAAGGCGCAGAAACGTCGGCATCCATGTGATCTGCCCTATCGTCTCCCCTCTCACAGTGGTTGGGTCCGACTGGTCGGCTCCAATGGAGTGGAGATTGACAAGGTTCACTACACGGCACAACGACCTGATGTTGCTCAGGGGCGCTTGCCGAATGGTAGTGAAACGGTGGTCTACTTGACCTTGCCGACTCCAGGTGCGGCGAACGGTGCGGCTAAGAATGCGTCTTCAGCTGTTCGCGCGCTCTTGTTAGGACTGCGGGTTTCGGAAATTATGTACCATCCAGAGAATCCCGATCTCGAGTTTATAGAGCTGACGAACATTGGCAGCCTGCCCGTGAATCTAAAGGGGGTCCGTTTCACTGGTGGGATTGGCTATGTCTTCTCGGAAGGAACGCTTGAGACCGGGCAGTGCCTGATTCTGGCCGGAAACGAAGCAGCCTTTACCGCCCAAGTCCCGGAAGGCGTGCGCATTGCTGGTCAATACTCGGGCAAGCTTTCGAACGGTGGCGAGACGATCGAGCTGACCTTACCCAAACCAGCGAACCTTGCTATTCAGCGTTTCAAATACAACGACAAGTGGTATTCGGCCACCGATGGGAACGGGCGCTCCCTTTCTGTGATCGACGTAACCGCCGATGTGAAGCGCTGGGATGATCTAACTAACTGGCGACCGAGCCCAGAGAATGGTGGCACGCCAGGAACGCTGTAGAGGAGGTTGACAGACTTTCCCAGGGACTGTGTCTAGGCAATGATATCTTTGACGACGTGGCCATGGACATCGGTTAGGCGGAAGTCGCGCCCCTGGAATCGATAGGTCAGTTTTTCGTGATCGAATCCTAGCAGGTGCAAAATTGTGGCTTGGAAATCATGGACGTGAACTTTGTCGCGGGCGACTGAGAAGCCGAGTTCATCCGAGGCGCCATAGGCATACCCGCCTTTGAGTCCGGCGCCGGCCATGACCATGGAGTAACAATCTGGGAAGTGGTCGCGACCGAGGACATCGCCCTTGGCCGTGCGGCCTTCACGGAATGGGGTGCGGCCAAATTCGCCGCCGAGAATGATGAGGGTGTCATCTACAAACCGCGTTCTCGCAGGTCTCGCAAGAGAGCGGCGACGGGGCGCTCCATGGTGGCGCACTTGTTGGTGAGGCCGTCGCGGATGTCTTCTTTCGGGTTGGTGCCGTGAAAGTCCCAGCCCCAGTCGAAGAGTTGCACGTAGCGCACCCCTTGCTCGACGAGTCGACGGGCTAACAAACAGTTGTTTCCGAAACTCGAGGCGCCGGGCTCAGCACCATAGGCTTCGAGAGTCTTCTTGGACTCTTTGGAAATGTCCATGACCTCGGGGACAGACATTTGCATGCGGAAGGCCAGTTCGTATTGAGCAATGCGGCTCAGAGTCTCTGGATGACCGAAGTCTTTCACCTGCATTTCATTCAACTCACGCAGCGTGTCGAGCGTGTCCCGGCGCAGGTTGCGATCAAAGCCGGTCGGATCAGACGCATAGAGAACGGGATCGCCCTTGGAGCGGCACTGCACGCCCTGGTAAAGTGAAGGCAAGAAGCCACTGCCGAAGGAGTTCTTGCCGCCGTTGGGTTGCACGCCGCTGGAAATCAACGCGACGAAGCCGGGGAGATTGGCGTTCTCGGTGCCTAGTCCATAGGTCACCCATGATCCTAACGAAGGTCGCCCCGGGCGCGGTGATCCGGTGTAAACGAACAACTCGGCTGGAGCGTGGTTGAACTGATCGGTGTTCATCGAGTTGATGACACAGAGTTCATCCGCCTCTTGTTGCAGGTGAGGCAAGGCGTCCGATAGCCAGAGGCCATTCTTTCCACACTGGGAAAACTCGCGACGGGTGCCGAGAAGGGTGGGGCGACCAGAGGTGAAGGCAAAGCGTTTGCCTTTGTAATACTCGTCAGGACAATCCTGGCCATCGCGCCTAACCAATTCAGGTTTGTAATCCCAGAGATCGAGATGGGGAGGGGACCCGGTGAGGTGAAGGTAGATGACCCGTTTCGCCTTGGCCTCGAAATGGCTTGCTTGGGGTGCCGTGGGATCGGTGATGCCCAAGGTGTCTTCACGAAGCAGGGAACTGAGGGCAATGGCACCGATGCCCGCCGAGGAATCTCGGAGGAAGTGGCGGCGTGTCTTTGCCTGAAGCAGTTCGTAACGAGGATTGAGAATGCTCATGCTAGGGTTTTAGAAAGATTTCGTCCAAGTTGAGGATCACGTTGCTGACTACTGCCCAGGAAGCGAGGGCGACGAGATCACTGCCTTCCGGTGCGGGACCAATCGGGTCCGTGGCGAGTGGGAGGGCGCGATCAGGCTCTTGTTTCAGGCGTTCGTAGGTCTTGTTGTAGAGATTGGCGAGCGATTGGCGTTCCGAATCTTTCGATGGCCGTGATAGGCACTTCCAGATGGCTTGGTCGACGGTGTCCTCTGGGGAGAGGTCTTTCGCGGCGAGCTTTCGCGCGAGTGATTGCGCGGCTTCCATGAAGACCGGGTCGTTCAGCGTGACGAGTGCTTGTAGAGGGGTGTTCGTACGGTCACGACGCACAACACACACCTCGCGATTGGGGGCGTCGAAAGTCGCCATCGAGGGATACGGGTTGGAGCGTCGCCAAGTGGTGTAGAGGCCGCGGCGATACTGGTCTTCACCTTCACTGACTTTCCAATCAATCCCACCGCCAAAGGCAGCACTTAGGCCAATTTTAGGTTGGCGCGGATTGACGGGTGGCCCGTGCATCTTCTTGCTGAGCAAACCGCTCACCTGGAGAGCTTGGTCTCGAACCATTTCCGCACTGAGTCGGAACCTTGGCCCACGGGCGAGAAGACGATTGTCAGGATCGCGTTCCAGTTGCTCAGGAGTGACCTTGCTAGACTGGCGATACGTGACCGAGGTGACCAGGTCTTTGAGAAGCGCTTTCGAATCCCAGCCGCTTTCGATGAAGCGATTCGCTAGCCAATCTAGTAAGTGGGGATGGGAAGGGCGCTCTCCCTGAGAGCCGAACTCTTCGCTCGTGCGCACAAGGCCATAGCCAAAGATGGCTTCCCAATAGCGGTTCACTGTGACGCGCGCGGTCAGAGGGTTCTTTGGATCGACGATCCATTCAGCCAAGGCGAGGCGATCTGGGTTCTCAACGGTCGATGGATGAAGGTCGGTGGGAAGACCAGGGGTCACCTGCTTGCCGCGGCTGCGGTAGTTGCCACGAAGGTGGATGTGCGTTTCGCGTCGCTTGTCCCCGGCCAACTCGCGCATGACGGGCACCGTTGTTGGCGGTTTCATTTCTGCAATCTTCCGGCGAAGATCTCGGATCGCTGTTTGATTCTTGACCAACTGAGGTTGGCTTAACGCGAAGGTGTCAAAGAGTTGGCGATACTCGCTCTCGTCCCGCTCTGATTTCTCTAGGATCACGCGTAAACTATGGGGCAATTCTTGCGGAGGGGGTGATTCTGTGGTGAAGGAGAGGCGGAAGTTCTCAATCCGGTGTCCCGGATAGTTCTGATGTAAGGTAACTCTGAGGGAGGGAAGAGTTACTGGTTGAGCTAGATGAAAGACAGCAGCGTGAGATCGATCCAACTGGGGCGCGATCGCCCAGCCAGATTTAATCTTTGTGTCGCCATCGATTGCTTTGGCTATGCCAAAGTCTTTCTGTGAGAATGTGGCTGAGGGTGACTTGAGCGTGATCTTCTGATGCCAATCGAGGTCAAAGTCGACTCTCTTGGGAGCTTCCTCTAATACCTGGGACCAGAGAACTTTTTTCTCGGCGTCTAAGATCTGAACTTCTGCGCCCTTGATCCGATCTCCGGTGCCGTCTGTTCGATTCCATACCGTTAGTTTGTCTAGCGGAACGGCACTACCGAGGTTCACTTGCCACCAAGGATCGGTATCGTTGGTTCCCGTATGACTCACAGAGTGCTTGTAATAGTCGCCATCAGTATTGCCATCAATTGCTCGGCCAGCCACTGCATCTGCAAAATTGCTAGACTGGCTAGCTTTTCCGCTCAAGGCAACATTGTTTCCCAACGAAAAGGCTTCGACTTCTGCGAGTTGAAGAATCTTGTCCCTACCTTTGAGTTGGATTCTAACGAATTGTCCGTTTGGGATTTCAGGCTTAGGGCCGGTGGGATGAAGTTCGATCTCATTGAGAACAACATTCTTGCCCTCGGGCTGGATCTCAAGCCGAAGAGCAGTGACTTTATCGGTGGTCTTAGTGTGGCACGGGACAATGATTTGCTCTGATCTTGATTGTTTGTTGGATCGGATGTTGGCGAGAGGTTGCCAAGATTTGTTTGGCATTAACTGCTGGCTTTGCCAGGCGGTGAAGGCCTCTTGTGTTTCGGAATCTACTTGGTAGAAGGCTTCTTCTTGGGTCTGTAGGTCTTGCTGCATGGACTTCTTCTTGAACTTGAAATCCTCCGTCTCCACGTTCACGAGCGGCGACTCATCGCGGCGATCAGCATCTGCGGTATTGTTGAACAGCGCGAAGACTTGGAAATACTCCTCGTGCGTGATTGGGTCGTATTTGTGAGTATGACACTGCGCGCATCCCATCGTCGTGCCCATCCAAACAGAGAACGTTGTGCTCACGCGATCGACAACCGCGACATTGCGAAACTCTTCGTCACTGGTGCCGCCTTCGTTGTTGGTCTGTGTATTCCGATGAAAGGCGGTGGCAATGAGCTGGTCTTGTGTCGGGTTTGGCAAGAGATCGCCAGCAAGTTGTTCCCGGGTAAAGACGTCGAATGGTTTGTTTTGATTGAATGATCGGATCACATAGTCACGATAGGCCCAAATGGTCCGCGCTGGATCGTCCGCGTAGCCTGCTGAGTCGGCATAACGCGCTAGATCTAACCAATGACGTGCCCAGTGCTCTCCATACGCTTTCTTGTCTAACAAACCGTCGACTAAAGTTTCGTAGGCCGTGGGATCGTCGCTTTGGACGAAGGCGTTCACTTCTTCTGCGCTCGGTGGTAGACCGGTGAGATCGAGGGCAACCCGCCGCGCCAAGTGATGGCGGTCTGCTTCTTCCGAAAGAGTTAGCCCTTCTTTCTGAAGTCGGGCGCTGATGAATCGATCGATACCGTGGTCATGAGAGGCATCGTCGATCTTCGGAGGACTGATCTTTTCACGTGGCACGTAAGCCCAATGCTTCGCATAAGGAGCCCCATCTTTGATCCAACGTTTTATCAGTTCAATCTCGGCTGTTTCCAAGGGCTTGCTTGCCTTAGCCGGCGGCATGACTTCGTCTAGGTCATGGGAAGAGATCCGGGCAAGGATAGTGCTTTTGTTGGGATTCCCTGGAACGATAGCGGCGTAACCACCCAGGTCCTTGGTTGCGCCGTCGCGCGTGTCGAGGCGAAGTTCGGCTTTCCGCTCAGCCTCATCTGGACCATGGCAACGATAGCAGGAGTTTGACAGAATCGGGCGGATGTCCTCATTGAATCCAACCGGAGCCGCAATAGTGGCGGATGGAATGGCGAGGGTCAGCGTCGCGATGATGGCTAGGACCATAGCCCGACATTTATAGCTCTTAGAATGGGGGGGGACACGAGAAACTGACACGATGATTTACCAAACCCCGGTGATCGGGAATCCCCTTGCGCAGAATCGCTCAGAAGGTAACGATTTGCTCCAGTGAAGCTAACCCTTTCTATCTTCTCACTCTTCCTTCCCCTTGGGGCGCCGTTGGCGAGTGCTCAGGACGAGCAGACCTTGCTGCCTGCACCAAAGCAGCCTGCTCCTGTTGAAGAAGTGGTGTCTGAAGCGCCGGTGCCTGACTCGTCGGATGCGGATGTGCCGGAAACCGATGCCGATGACGTTCCAGAAACGCCGCCTTCTGGGGACGCAGAGGCTTTCTCTGTTCCTGAGCAAATGGGACTGTTCAAGGGCTATGTCGGGTCGTGGAAAGGCATGACCAAGTCAGCCATCACCGAGAAGGGAACCGAGACAGTGACGACGACGCGCGGAGAATGGACGGGCGGATTTCTTCTCGGTGGGCATGTCTTTGAGATTCGAGGTTACTCTTACGGTGAATTGGGGCGGACGCAGTATCGATGGCAGTATACCTTTGACGCGTTGAAGGAACGCTACATGTCCGCTTACTATGATTCTCATGGGCGAACGCACTTCGCTGAGGGTAAGGTGAATCAAGAACAGACAAAGATCATCTGGCGGTTGCTTGCGCCTCCAGGAGACATGGCATGGCATTCAGAAACGGATCTTAAGGCTGAGAATGGCATCGAGATCAATGGACGTGTCACGAGCGAAGAGTTCGACTACGACATGGTTTACACGTCGGTGTTCAAGAGATCCTAGCCAACATCACTATGCTCAAGCTCATCCTCTTCTCACTCGCACTCTTCATGTCTACCAGCTTTGCAGCCGAATCATTGAAAACGGGTGATGACGCCCCAGCCTTTGAGCTGAAAGGCAGTGACGGCAAAACTTACAAACTCGCTGATTTCAAAGGCAAGCAAGCCGTGGTGGTTGCTTGGTTTCCCAAGGCCTTCACTGGAGGCTGAACGATGGAATGCGAGTCACTCCGTGAGAGTGGCGCTGAAATCAAGAAGTACGACGTGGCCTACTTCACCGCAAGTTGTGATGAGGTGGAGAAGAACACTGAATTCGCGAAGAAGTTAAAGCTCGACTATCCGATTCTCAGTGATCCTGGGAAAGCGGTCGCCAAGGCTTATGGAGTCGTGACTTCTGGGCGGCCCTTTCCACATCGTTGGACGGTTTACATTAGCAAAGACGGCAAGATTCTCGAAGTGGATCGTGAAGTGAAGATCCCTAGCGCTGGTGCGACTATTGCCAAGAAGCTGGGCGAGCATAAAGTCGCGGCAGCCAAAAAGAGTTCCTAACTTAGCTCTCAGTCGACCATGTTTCTTGCCCGTAATGGGTGAGGGCTTCTTGATCAAGTTCCACGCCGAGACCAGGCCCTTCTGGAACAGTGCCGTAGCTGTTTTCAAACTTGAGTGGGGTCTTCAAGAGATCATGTTCGCGAATCATCCTTCCGAAGATATCTGAGGGCAGGAGCGCTTCCTTGCTCGCGGCGCACTGGTGGAGATAGCTCGCTTCGAGGATGCCAAGATCGACTTCGGATCCGTGCCAGTAGGGTTTGCGGATAAGTTCTGCGATAGTTGCCATTTTGGACACATTGTAGAGCCCTCCATTGAAATTGAAGTAATCGCAGGCGTCTAACTTCACGGCACGGAGAATGTCCGTGATGTGTTGGTAACCCATTTCATTGTAAGGGAGAGAAATGTGCAGGGCGATGGGGATCTCGATGCGTTGGCGTAGGTGGGCGAGGGATTCGATGTCCCAGCGAGCGATCGGATCTTCTAAGCAACGAACATTGCCAACTTCGGCTAACTCTTGGGCCATCCGAAAGGCGGTTGGGACGTCTTCGAAACGTTGGTTAGGATCCAGAATGATCTGGAAATCTGGTCCGCAGGCATCTTTCACGGCCCCACACCAGGCGGTCACGGGATCATCTGCCGAGCACTTGAATTTGATGCAATCGTAGCCAGCATCTTGGCCCTCCTTGGCTTTGCGGGCTGCGTCTTTGATCGTTCGATGTCCTGTCCAGAAACTGCAATACACCTTGTCTCGGTAACGTCCGCCTAACAGATCACTGACAGAAACGTCATGACAGCGTGCGTAGGCATCGACGATGGCACATTCAAACCCATCATAAACGCGGCCATAGGGGAGAGGAAGTGCTTGGATATTGATTTTCGAGAGATCAAGCCCCACCAGCGTGTTGGCAAAGGACTTCATTTGTTCGGCTGGCAAGCCCCGGTAGGACTCGCCTAGACCGAACACACCGTTATCTAGAGTGATTTGGATGATCCACTTTGGGATCTCATCGAATTGCAAGCTCCACTCTGTCTTGCCACCGTAAGCGAGCATGTGGAGTGGCTTGTCGAATTCCGGAGAATTGATACTGTCCGGCTGAGCAGGGACCTTGACAGAGTCGAGTTGGATGCGGCGGATCTTCATACGATGGGAGTGGGATACTGGAGGATGTCTCGCGCAGAGACGCAGAGACGCAGAGACGCA
>JAACDM010000271.1 GCA_009936795.1 Verrucomicrobiaceae bacterium
AACTCTTTGAGCGTTCTCAGAAACGTCGTCAACGCGAGACGCGGGCTCGTTTCACGAATATCATGTTCATGAGGATTCCAATGGTGGATCCGGATCGTTTTCTTGATCGAACCCGTCAATTGGCGCACGTCGCCTTCTCATGGTTTGGTGGCCTTGTTTGGTGCTTGTTAGTATTATTTGCGCTTAAGATTGTGGTCGAGAACTTTGACGCATTGAGGGATCAGAGCCAGGCCTTACTGTCACCCGGAAATCTTCCGTGGCTGTACGTCTCCATCATTGTTGTGAAGCTTCTGCATGAGTTCGGTCATGCCTATGCTTGCAAGCGCTTCGGGGGTGAGGTGCATACCATGGGGATCATGCTTCTGATCCTGACACCAATTCCTTACATGGATGCGACGTCCAGCTGGGGTTTTCGTAGTCGATGGAAGCGTATCCTAGTTGGAGCAGCGGGAATGCTCGTTGAGTCGTTTATTGCCGCTATTGCGACGATTATTTGGTTCAAGACGGCCCCAGGCGTGTTGCACAATGTGTGTTTCAACGTCATCTTCATCGCCTCAGTCTCTACCCTGCTTTTCAATATCAACCCGCTCTTGCGGTTTGATGGCTACTACATCCTCTCGGACTTTCTGGAGATCCCCAACCTACATCAGCGGTCTGCTGGACAGCTGAAGCACCTTTGTAAGCGCTATCTCTTTGGAATGAAGCGTTCCGAGAGTCCTGCACGTTCTGGGCGTGAACGTTTCTGGATCACCGTCTTTGGCATTTTTAGCAATGTCTACCGACTGGTGGTTTTCACGGGGATTCTACTCTTCGTCGCGGACCGTTATCTCATTCTCGGGGTCATCATGGCCATTCTGTGTTTCGTGGGCTGGGTGGTTTTACCGTTAGTGAAACTTGCGCGCTATCTCTTCGCTGATCCTGAGTTGGATCAGCATCGCAAACGAGCTCTTTGTGTCACCGTGCTCGTGATCGGCGGAATGCTAGCATTCCTCCAGTTCACACCCTTTCCAAGTCACTTTCGCGCTCCTGGAGTAGTGCAGGCCAAGATTCGAAGCGAAGTTTACGCCTTGGCGGGAGGGCGCATTGCTGAAGGGCTTGTGAAATCGGGATCGAGTGTCGAACGCGGGCAAGTGCTTGTTCGTTTGACAAGCAAGGATCTCGCGTATGAGCTCGCCCGAGCAGAAGCTGCCAAAGCGGAGATCGAGGCTCAGATGCTCGCCGCAATGGAGCAGGATCCGAGCGTGATGAAGCCGCTCACGTTTCAAATGGCCAGTGCGGATAAAGTTCTAACTCGGCTCCGCAAACAGGAATCGGATCTCGTGGTCAAGGCTGCTCACTCAGGAGTCTGGGTATCGCCTCAACTTGGTCAACGGATGAATACATGGGTGGGGCAAGGATCTCCCATTGGTTTGTTGTTAGATGATTCGGTATTCGTCTTCCGTGCTACGGTTGATCAGGATGATGCTAATCGATTGTTCAATCGAGAGCTAGAGGGTGTGGAAGCCCGACTCTTTGGACAAGCTGGAGAGGTGTTAGACATTGGCCGTGTTGAAGTGATCCAGGGTGAGCGCCGGCAACTGCCCTCTGCCGCATTGGGTTGGCAGGCAGGTGGGGAAGTGGCTACGGTCATGGATGATCCGAATGGCCGACAGGCCGCAGAGCCCTTCTTTGAAGTTCGCGGTGAGGTTGTTCAAGTGGGGCGTGCCGTCCTTAGCCATGGGCATGCCGGGAAGATTCGATTTCCGGTTGGTGACGAGGCACTTTTGCCGCGAGTTGTTCGGCGGGGTCGTCAGCTCTTACAGAAACGTTATCAGTTGTGATGACGGCGCAGCTTCAAAAACTTGCTCCATTACATCGAGGGGCAGATGCCCTTGTCTACGGTGCGATGGGGGCGTGGCGGCGGCGAGGCGCCACGGTGCGGGAGTGGCGTAAACATGCAGCGCGGGTAGAGGAATTCTCCTCGCAGTACGAAGCATTAGCTGAGGCTGATCTAAAGGAGCGAGTGAAGCTATGCCGGGAACGATGTATGCGAAAGGCTCGTCACCTGGATGATGGGCTTCTTGTAGAAACGATGGCAGCGTTGCGGGAAGCTGCTGCAAGACAGCTAGGATTGCGAGCCTACGGCGTGCAGATCATGGGTGCCCTAGCATTGAACGAAGGCGGGCTTGCGGAAATGGCCACCGGCGAAGGAAAGACATTGGTCGCGGCGCTAGGAGCTGTCCTCAATGCATTTCGCGGTCGTCCGTGTCATGTGATCACGGTGAATGACTATCTCGTCACCCGCGACGCCAAGCGGATGCGCAATTTCTTTGAGTTCTGTGGCCTGTCATGTGGTGCCATTGTCGCGAGTATGTCACCAACTGAGAGGCGAAAGGTTTACCGGGGCGATATCACGTATGTCACCAGTAAGGAAGTGCTAGCTGATTTCCTCAGGGATCAATTGGCCTGTAATCAGGAGTCTCCTAGCGAGAGGCTTGGAAAAACAAAGCGTCAACGAGTGTTGGAACGAGGGCTTCTTTCGGCGATCGTGGACGAAGCCGATTCTGTCTTGATTGATGAAGCGGTGACACCACTGATCATTTCGCAGACGCGTGAGAATGTTTCCCTAAGCGAATCGTCGCAACGTGGGGCAACCCTGGCAGATCAGTTTGTGGAAGGGGAAGACTATGAGGTGAAGGCTTCCCGACGTGAGATTACGCTTACCAAGGTTGGTCAACGGAAGCTTGACGATCTAGGAGAAGATCTTGGCGGTCTATGGAAGGCGCCACAGCGTCGTTGGGAACTCTTGCGTAGTGCATTGGTGGTCATAACGTTCTATGAGAAAGACAAACAGTATCTGATCAAGGATGGGAAAGTCGTGATTGTCGATGAGTTTACTGGACGTCCCATGCCTCAGCGGACTTGGCGACAGGGCCTTCACCAAGCGATTGAGGCCAAGGAGGGATTGGAGATCACGGCACCGAGTGAGACGGTGGCGCGGATGAGTTTCCAACGCTTCTTTCGGAGTTACCGGTATCTCTCTGGAATGACGGGCACTGCGCGAGAGGCAGCTTCCGAGTTCTGGCATATCTACCAAAGGCCTGTGGTTCGCATTCCGGTGAATCGTCCGTGTCAGAGATGCACGGTCCCAGTGCGGGCGTTTCGTGATCGTGATGAGAAATGGAAAGCGGTTGTTGAGAGCATCTGCGAGATCCACGAGACGGGACGGCCGATCCTTGTAGGTACCCGCAATGTCGAAGCGAGCGAGCAGCTTTCTCAGCGATTGCTTGAGGCAGGCTTGGTTTGTCAGGTGCTCAATGCTGCGCGCTTGGCGGAGGAAGCCCTGGTCATTGCAAAAGCCGGTGAGGCTGGCAGAATCACTATTGCCACGAATATGGCGGGTCGTGGTACAGACATTGTGATAGACAGGGATGTTGTTGATAAGGGCGGTTTGCATGTGATGGCAACGGAAGCCCATGAGTCGTCTCGGATCGATAGGCAGTTGTTTGGGCGTGCCGGGCGGCAAGGCGATCCTGGGAGTTCACAGCTATTCTTTAGTTTGGAAGATGAACTCGTGCAGAATCATCTTAGCGTTCGAGAGAGGCAATGGTTGCCCATGGGGAAAGCGCTGAGGAAGGCTCAGACCCGGGCTCAGCGTCAGGCCTACCAGAAAAGGCGGCGGGTACTTCAGATGGACGATTGGTTGGACAACGCGCTCTCATTTGCCTCATCCTAGGTCATGCGGTTTCTCGTCATTGTCTGCCTTATCGCGCTGGTGGGTTGTGCGGCGCGTCCCAGAGTACTCACTGAGTTTCATTCGGATGG
>JAACDM010000272.1 GCA_009936795.1 Verrucomicrobiaceae bacterium
ATTCGCCCTTACGGATGAATTTGTGAGCCCATCTCTCAGGCGTGCTCTCCGCAGCACGATTCTTTCGGCCAAGGAAGCAATCGCGTTTCGTCAGTCGCCACGGCTTCGGGAGTTTGCGCCATTTAGTTTTTACTCACAGCCTCTTGAGGTTTTGTTGATTCAGTTGGAAGCGCTTTTGTCTGTTCCTCAAGCGGCAGTAGATGGACGGTGATAAGTCAAACCGTTCTATGCTAGGTTTTTGTCACCTCCGTTGCCACGTCGGCGATACTACCGGTGCTCTAGCTGAAATTGATCCCTATTTTTGACTAGCTGATCTACCGCCTTTCTGTAGGGCGAAGGCATTGCTAGTTCGTGGATGTCTTTCAGTGGATGCCATTTAGAGTCATCTACCGATAGCTCTTTGCTCGCGTAGACATGTAAGGTGACTCGATGATGGGTAATGCTGTATTTCGCCTTGTAGAGAAGTGATAGCTGGTCTGTTTTACTCTCTGGGCAAGGAGGAAGCTTCCACAACCCTTGACGCCGTTTGCCCTGTTCCTGAATGAGTAGGAGCTGATCTTGGTGGGTCTGAAAGAGTACATGTTCATTTTGAAACACTGTTTTACGGCGAGGCGCCTTCTTGGGAAGGTCTTCAGGGGTCCGCGTCTGACAGAATGTGTTCACCGGGCAGGTTTGGCAATCTGAGGATTACTGGCGACAGATCGTCTGCCCCAGTTCCATGAGCGCACTGTTATAGAGGCGGGGATGGTCTGGAGAAACCAGGTCTGCCGCCCAGGCCCACATTTGCTTCTGGCCAGCGGTGGAATCGACCACTTCGTGGCTATCAAATAGCCGGGCAAACACACGATGGACATTTCCGTCGACTAAAGGAACGCGCTCATTGAAGTCAAATGAGAGGACGGCCCCTGCCGTGTAAGGACCGACGCCTGGAAGTGCGAGTATGGTTTCGAGAGTTTCAGGAAACTTTCCCTCGTGTTCATTTGAAACGACTTGAGCTAACTTCTGCAAATTCCTCGCCCGCCGGTAGTAGCCCAGCCCTTCCCAGGCTTTGAGAATGGCGTCTTCAGAAGCTGCCGCCAGGGTCTCGACATCGGGGAACTGGAGCATCCACCGTCCGTAGTAATCGCGCTCTAACACGGTGGCGATCTGTGTCTGCTGAAGCATGAGTTCAGAGACGACAATGGCGTAAGGATCGGTTGTTTCTCTCCAGGGGTAGGATCTGCCGTCCTGGCGAAACCAGTGGATGAGCGCTTCCCGAAAGCCTTCCGGGTCATCGAGTGGTGTTGCTTGGGCCAGCGGCTTTGTGTCGGAGCGCATCGTCGATTGATAGCATGAATTGATTAGAATGGCGCGGAATTTGCGTATTCAGGCATGCAATGCAACCTTGTAACTTGTTGCCTACAAATCCCTTTTGTAGAGTGAGTGTAAAGAGATGAAGACGATAACGAAACGAGATCTTGTCATGGAGTTGAGTGACGAATTAGGTATGACGCAACGGGATGTGTTCAACATTCTGCAAGGCGTCATCGATCAAGTAACCACCCACCTCTCCAATGGAGACGAAGTGGTGCTGCGAAACTTCGGAACCTTCCAGGTCATGGAAACGAAGGCAAAGGTCGGGAGGAATCCACGCCATCCTGAAAAGGAAGTGACGATTCCGCCGCGTGCTGTGGTGAAATTTCGGCCGGGGAAAGAGATGAAAGAGAAGGTTGCTAAGCTTCTTCCTTCGATCAAACGCAAGTAGTCTTTGTTCTGGTAATGTTAAGGAGTGTGATTCTCCAGGGGCTGTGTTGTATGCTCATTGGATGCTCAACGTCGCCGTCAGGCTACGAAATTATCCTAAAGGACGGGAGGACGATTGAGACGAGGGAGTGGCCCCATTTGAACGGTGCCACCGGCTACTACCGCTGTAAGCAAAAGGATGGTAGTTTGGTGCAGTTTAGCGAAGGTCAGGTCACCTCTATCAGTGCGAACGAGCCTCGATGAGGCTAAATTCCAGGAGTAAACCTTTGGGTTTAGGGGGCGCTTGCGACTCTTCGAGATCGCTCTTGACGCTAGGAACCCCGCCCCCTATTTTGCCGCCCGCGCGGCCCCTCGGAAGGGGCTGTGCGCCCCTTCATTCCGCATGAATATTCACGAGTACCAGGCGAAAGCCTTGTTTGATAAATTTGGAGTGGCTACCCCTCGGGGGATCGCCGCCACGAGTGGGACAGAGGCTTTAACTGCCGCCAAATCCCTTGGGACAACTCAATTTGTTGTCAAAGCCCAGATACACGCTGGCGGGCGGGGCAAAGGCACCTTCAAGAATGGTTTTCAGGGCGGTGTCCACCTCGTTGACAGCCCTGAGAAGGCTCAAGAAACGGCGGAGAAGATGCTCGGTGAGGTCCTCGTAACCCACCAGACAGGTGAGGATGGCAAGTTGGTCCGCCAAGTGCTCATCGCAGAGACGATCGATATCGAGAAGGAATACTACTTTGCGATCCTTGTGGACCGCGAAACGGAGCGTCCTTCGATCATCGCCAGCCGCGAGGGTGGCGTGGAAATCGAGGAAGTGGCTGAGAAGCATCCTGAGAAGATTTTTAAGGAATTCGTTCACCCGACGATGGGACTCCAGCCTTATCAGGCGCGGAAACTGGCCAATCAGCTGGGTTTCACGGGCAAACAGATTCGCAAGGCGTCGAGTCTTTTCCTCGCCATGTATAAGTTATTCATCGAATGCGACTGTTCAATGGTCGAGGTGAATCCTCTCGTGCTCACGCCTGATGGGGACGTGCTCGCCCTGGATGCGAAGTTCGGTTTCGATGACAACGCGCTCTTTCGGCATCCTGATATCGCCGCGATGCGCGACCCCGAAGAAGAGGATCCTCGGGAAGTGGAGGCGTCCAAGTTCGACCTCAATTACATCGGTCTTGATGGCAACATCGGCTGCATGGTCAACGGGGCTGGCCTGGCTATGTCCACCATGGACATCATCAAGACCTGCGGTGGTGACCCTGCTAATTTCCTAGATGTGGGTGGTGGTGCGACCGAAAGCCAAGTGAAGGAAGCCTTTCGCATTCTCCTTGGAGACCCCAAGGTGAAAGCGATCCTTGTGAACATCTTTGGTGGCATCATGCAGTGTGACGTCATTGCTCAAGGAATCATCAACGCGGCCAAGACGGTGGATCTAAACATCCCGCTAATCGTGCGCCTCGAAGGAACGAACGTCGAAGCGGGACGTGCCCTTCTCAACGAATCGGGCCTCGCCCTTATCACCGCAGAGACGCTGGCAGACGCAGCGCAGAAGGCCGTGGACTCCGTGTCTGCAGCCTAACCAAAGTTAAGGAATTTGTTATGGCAGTATTGGTAGACAAGGACACGCGCCTGCTTGTGCAGGGCATCACTGGTAAATCAGGTAGTTTTCACACGCAGCAATGCATGGAGTATGGAACCAACGTCGTGGCCGGGGTGACCCCGGGTCGTGCGGGTGAAACGTTTGAGGATAAGGTTCCCGTCTTCGACACGGTGAAAGAGGCGCGGGCGAAGGCGGAGTGCAACGCCACGATGATCTTTGTGCCCCCGGCATTTGCGGCGGATTCCATTCTCGAGGCTATTGATGCTGAAATCGAGGTGGTCATTGCGATCACCGAAGGCATCCCGGTCATGGACATGATGCGAGTGAAGGCGGCAGCGGCGCACTCTAAGTCTGTGCTCATTGGGCCGAACTGCCCCGGTATCATCACGCCAGGGGCATGTAAGATCGGCATCATGCCGGGTTACATTCATAATCCTGGCCGCATTGGTGTCATTTCGCGTTCTGGCACGCTCACCTACGAAGCGGTCTGGCAGATCACCTCCGCTGGTCTTGGTCAGAGCACCTGCATCGGTATCGGCGGTGATCCGATTCATGGAATGACTCATCAAGAAGCCGCGCAGCTGTTCACGGAAGATCCTGACACAGACGCCTTCATCCTCATCGGCGAAATTGGTGGCACGGAAGAAGAAGAGGCCGCCGCTTGGATCAAGGAGAATTGTGACAAGCCGGTCGCTGCATTCATAGCAGGAGCCACCGCGCCTCCGGGTCGACGTATGGGTCATGCCGGGGCGATCATTTCTGGAGGCAAAGGCACTGCCGAAGCTAAGAAAGAAGCACTTCTAGATGCTGGCATTGCTGTCTCCGAAAGCCCCTCCGACATGGGTGCGACGTTAATCAAACACATGGGCGCGTAGCCACAAAGTCACGCCAACCGTAAACCCTATTTTAGAAAGCTTGTTATGTCAGTAGTAGCCAAAGGCCTCGAAGGTATCATCGCCAACGAATCAAAGTTGAGCAAAGTGGAAGGTCTCGAAGGAAAGCTGAGTTATCTCGGCTATACCATCGATGACCTCGTGGAGCATGCGACCTTTGAGGAGGTGGTCTACTTACTGCATCGTGGGAAGTTACCCAATAAGAGCGAAGTCGGAGAACTCACAGAAACCCTGCGTGCTCAGCGTTCACTTCCTGAAGGCGTGGTCGAGTTTCTAAAGAACGCACCCCAGGATGCCGGGCCCATGGATGTCGTCCGCACAGGGGTCTCCATGCTCGGTCTCTTTGATACACGGGAGGATCACCAGAATCGGACGCTGAACGAAGAACGTGCGCTTAGCATTGTCGCGAAGGTGCCTCTCATTGTCGCGACCTACCACCGGGCACGCCAGGGCAAAGAGATCATGCCCAACCGGACGGATTTGAGCGAGGCAGGGCATTTTCTCTACCTCATTTCGGGTGAAGAGCCTAGTGCAGAAGCGACCAGGACCCTCGATGTCGGCTACATCATTCACGCGGATCACGGCATGAATGCGTCGACCTTCAGCTCCCGCGTGACTATTGCGACTCTGAGCGATATCTACTCTGCAGTCACGTCTGCGATTGGGACCCTCAAAGGACCACTTCATGGCGGCGCGAACGAAGGTGTCATCAAGATGCTTCTCGAAATCGGGGATGAAGACAAAGTCGATGCTTGGGTCGAAGAGCGCCTCGCCAAGAAAGAGAAGATCATGGGTATCGGTCATCGCGTCTACAAGGTGCTCGACCCGCGTGCCCCTCATCTTCGCAAGATGGCGGGCAAACTCACGGAACAGCTTGGCGAGCCCAAGTGGATCCGCATGTCTGAGCGCATCGCTGAGATCATGCGCGAGCGCAAAGGGCTCGAAGCGAATGTCGATTTCTACTCAGCCACCGTCTACTACTCTCTCGACATTCCCACGGATCTTTTCACGCCGATCTTCGCGATTTCGCGTGCCGCAGGCTGGACTGCGCAAGTGTTAGAGCAGCTTGACGATAACCGTCTCTACCGGCCGCTCACAGACTACACGGGTCCTGAGCCTCCTCAGCATTGGGTCTCAATGGATCAGCGTTAGACCTAGAGAAGGGGGTGAGGCTACTCCTTTGGCTTGGCAGCCCACTTGCCGGACAGCTCACCATCTGGTGTGGGCATGGCCCACTTGCCATCAAGATTCTTCCCTTTTAACTCGGCGGTGATCGTCACCTTCGCCGCTCCGAAAGGAAAGACGATGGTCACCTTCTCATCTTTCAGAGTGACGGAACTCAGGTCGATCTCAGTAGTATCGCTAGCAACCTTGCCGCTGAAGACGTCGTCATTCTTTGCGATCGTGTAGGTGGAGCTGTTTGAGTTCCCGTCGGGAAGTTCAGAGGTTGCGCTCCAGATACCGGCAAGGGCAAAGGGAATCACGCGTTTGGCAATCCATTTGCCAGAATAGCCTTTTTGGCCGGTGGGATCAAACACCACCCATTTACCCTCGAGCTCATCTGCGTTCTTGGCCTTGGCTGAGATCCGAAAGCCTAGTTCCGTATTGTTGACACTGTTGCTGAATTCTAGGGCTAATCCATTAATTCGCTTAGAGCACTAACTCATTGACTGTCAGTTCACGATGGTGATATATAGCGCTTGCAGATCCA
>JAACDM010000032.1 GCA_009936795.1 Verrucomicrobiaceae bacterium
AATTAATGGATTAGCCCTAACAAGGGAGAACAAACCCAAAGCAGCATCACTGTCGGCTTGGTTGAGAATGATGTCGCTGTGCAGATCATAGCATGAGCTTCACCAGGACAGCTTGCGTAGTAACCCAGGGCGGAATAAGGGAGAGGAGTACTCCCCAAATCAACGCGAACTTCTTCGCCCCAGCGGGCCGTGCTAATCGTTTCTATTCTCGACCCTCCACTACCTAGCGAAGGAAGTTCTCCAACGCTGCAGCACTTGCAAACGTAACTCGGGGAACAAACCCATGCCCACACAAGCTGCAAGACAAACCACCAGGCCTGATGTCATTGCTGAGATACTCGTTCCCAACTCCGCCGCTCCAAGCCGAAGGATTAGCCAACCGACTAGCACACAACTGGACAGATACACGCATGGCCTCAAAATCAGATGTGCCGAAAACGGATGCTTTGAGGACATCAACATGAAGGAAACCACCAGAGCGACGGCCTCCCCCACTACCGCACATGCCGCCACCCATTCAATAGATCCTCTGATAGCAATCACGCCAAGCACCAGCAACAGACTTCAGGACCGAGCTACATTCGCCCACATAAGATTCTTCGTATCTCCGAGTGCCATGGCTGCAGTCGTCGGCGCAACGCGAAGAAATCTCAAAGCACTCGCTGTTGCCATGATCGCCATCAACTCACTTGAACCGGCATACCTCCCTCCGAAAACAGTCACTACGATCTGTTCTCCGCTGACTATCAGAGGCAAAGTGACTATCACCGTTGCTACAGCTGAGAAGTCCACCGTCTGCCGACACTTGTCCATGAACTCCTCCTTGCGCTCTTGAACACTTGAAAGCACGGACATCGAGACCGGTCCCACAACCTGCGCAAAGAGAATCCACGGAACCATAACGATCGAAACCGGAATGGCGTAGCTCGCCAACTGCTCCATTGAATACTGACTCCCAACCATCAACTGGTCTGCCTGCTGGGAAGCAAAAATCAAAAAGCCATTGATCACCATGGGCCAACTGAAAGCAACGATCTTCCTTGAAATCGATCGATCCCAAGCCAAGCGATACGATCTTTTAGCAAGTAAATGCGTCATCAACACGCTCAGCACAGATTTGCCAATGATCACCCACAAGACAACTCGGTAATCCCCAAGCCAAACCAACAGTGGCCATATCGCAAGCGTAACAAGAAACTGAGGAACAAATTCACATAAAACACGTGGCTTGAATTGGAGCTCCCTCTGAAATCGATAGGTATCCAAGTTTTCCAAGCCAAGACACAAAGGCACGAGCGCCAAGAGCCCAAATGCCCACGCTTGCTCAGGAACCCCAAGCATTTCAGCGAGAACGCCAGATGCCAGAAACAAGAGTAACGCACTCGTAACACCAGCAGCCAATTGGAATACCTGAGCATTCCGCTGAAACGCATCGTCTCCTCCATCACGGGCTTGCACGACTTGCTGCCCCAGCGCCATGCGCCCAACCAGTTCAAGCATTGCCATGGAGATAGCGAAGGTCGCGGCCAATCCGAAATCCGCTTTTGTGAGATACCGAGCCAGCAGCATGTTCCGTAAAAACGACAGGGCCTGGCCTACGACTTGTCCCGCAGTCAGAACAGCCGCCGCATTGAACGCTCTATTTGAAGACATTTTTACGGCCGATAGTGCCCACACCAATAACAGGCTGACGGACACGCGCATACGCGCCAAGCACAGGGAAAGTCAAACACGTCACATCAAAGCTGGCTAATTTTAGAGTTTAGCCGACTCAAGCGCCGGGGTCGCAGCGGCAGGATAAGAACGCTGTTAACAGAAAAAACACCCAAGTCGACACTAGAATTATAAACTGCTCTTCGACAGGTAAATGCCAGCCCTACAAACACAACACTGTGCAAATCTACGCTGTTCTAATTGGACATCATGCTGTTATATCGATCTACTATTGATCAATAAAAACTTCGGACAATGAGTCAACAGGTCCTGGCCTGCTCGCAAGTCGCTGCATAAAGAGATCCAATTAAGGCTAGTGAAAGGTAGAGGAATAGAAACGATTGATCGAAATACGCCACTGACACGCAACTGGCAGCATGCGAAAAGAGGCAAACTCCCAGCGTCCAAGTAATCCAATCACCTCGGTCGTCGCCATCGCCTCCTTGATCCAGAATTCTACCCACATAGCGAAAGGCCACAAAGATTGCTGCAATGAACAAGCACATCAACGGCAATCCACCAGTCACGCCATATGCGATGTATTGGTTAGTAATGTCGCTGTGATCAGTACTCCACGACACACCCGTAGGCATCCAGTGACGTGTGAAATCCGTACCCGCGAGCCACCATTCCCCCAAATGAGCTATGGCTTGCTCGATAAGATAGGCACGGTGCCACCCTGTACTGCCACCGGTCAGATCGATACGGGCAATAAGATAGTACGCTGAATCTTCCATCACTAGATTCAGAAAGATATACCCTATGACGGCAGCGATTCGCAACTGACTGGTGAGGTGGCGCCACCGCCACAGTATGAGTCCAAAAACGGATGCTAGGACGGTCATGACCGGACCACTAGACGAACACGCCCCCACCATAATGAGCCCAGCCACAATTCCTACCTTGGCTGTTCGTGGATAGATTCGCCAAATTCCAAGCATCAACGGAATGCAAACTGCGCCAACGGTTCCTGCCAAGATCGCGTGGAGAAACGGACCCTGAGCCCGCAGTCGATCGCTGCGAACCACAACCGCTTCCGGAACTCCTCCAAATACTGAGAAGAGGTTTTTCCCTGTCATCTGAGCGTTGATCATCTCCAAGGCTACTGGAATTAGGATGATTGCAGTGATTCTAATGATGTTTTCGATATCTTCCCTATCACGACAGAAGGCACGGATGAGAAAATAGGATCCTAGAATATTGTAGACTTGCCCAAGTTGAGTAACAAGATAACTTGATGGAGAGCTATGAAATACGCTGCAACATACACCCCACAGCCCCCAATAGATCATTATCCAATCGAGGCCAATTAGCCCACCCGGCGGTCGCTCTCCGCGCACCAGCACCCTCACCCATCCCATAAGAATTACGATTCTGATGACCGTAAATGAAAAAGGGCCAATTTCAACACCTTGACCCACTGTCATATAGCATGCCCCCATTAGCAACGGCAGCGGAGCCCAGCGCCGTTGCACCGTTAGCAGCGCAATAGAAGCGATCAGCGTAAAGAGAAAGCCAAGCGGAGTCACGGCAACGCGGAGGCGGAGGAAGGTGGAATGATTTTCGGTTGGCGTATGCCACTTCCGACCTGATCAAAGCCCAGGGACCATTGAAGGACATACCACCACTTGCGGGCGGTTCGACGGGATGCATTTTTGACTCGGGACAATGGCAGAAACGAGAAGGGAACAGCAAGCGACAAGCGCATAATCGCCGAAGCAAACTGCAGTAGACGGTAGACCCATGAAGTGATTACACCGTGATTACGCCGCATGTAGATGAAGTTTGCGGATCTCATGAGCACGGTGCTGAAATGGCTAACCTGTTCGCTCGAACTCCCACTGCCGTGGTGAATGATCTCAGAGCTGGGAACATGGAGGACTTTTGCTCCCTCTCGACTGACCTGGGCACAGAGATCGAGATCCTCGCAATACATGAAGTAGTCTGGGCTGAAACCACCCAGACGGCGGTAGAGATCCGTCGCCAGCACCATGCAGGCTCCGCTCACCGCTTCGACCACAACCGGATCGGTGCTTTCGAATACCTCCCCCCCTCCCCACAGCTTGGAGCGAGGAAACAAGAAACGGAGAAAATTGGAACCCAAGGCCTGATTCAGAGGCGTGGGAAAGGCCAGTACACAACTTGTCTGGAGAGAGTGATCACTATTCAGGAGGCGAGGTCCGACAAGACCAACCTCCGGCGCTCCCTTCAGGGCAGCAGCCAGATCTTGCACACTGCCGGGTTTCAATTCGGTGTCGGGATTGAGTAGCATCACGGTATCCCCAGTCGCGTGGGAAACTCCGAGGTTATTACATTGTCCAAATCCGATATTCTCCTCGCTTTGAATAAATAAGACCTCGGGAAATTCGGTGGCGAGCATTTCACCACAACCGTCAAAAGACGCGCCATCCACAACCACAATTTCCGGGGCCAGGTCAGCACAGGTCCCTTCAACTGTGCGGAGGCACTCGCGCAAATAATCCTTGGAACGCCAGTTGACGATGATAATGGAAAGAATCACGGCTAGGTATGAGAGCTGTCGTTTTAACGGATCTGAGCAACCGGAGCTACTGACGGTTTCTTAGGGATCCCAAGCGCCTTACGCAACCGGGCAGAATGCTCCGCACGAATAAAGCGGAGAAGATCCTGTGGAATCGCTCGCGGACGGCGCTGCAGCCAGGAGGTGCCGAAGCCGATCGCTCGAGCCATGCTGCCGACCAAGATCGGTCGCTCAAATAGGCGGTCGAAGCACTTAAATGCTTCCACTAGCGGTTGGTACCCAAGGGCATAATCGCGAACGCCTAACTGCCAAGCACGGCGTAACACTCCCCCCTCCCCAGAATTTCGCGGCTTTAGGTGATCCACCACCAGATCGACAAACAGCTCAG
>JAACDM010000033.1 GCA_009936795.1 Verrucomicrobiaceae bacterium
CTCTCCATCCAGCAAACTTGACGGAGCGCCGAATTTCCCGAGGGCGCGAGTGCGTTTCACCAAGAGAAGCGGTCGATACTCATCGTCAGAAACACGCAAACAAATATGAAATTGGTAGATGCTCTGATAAACAAGTATGCCGAAAAGATCAAACCGCGCGATGGAACAGAGCCCGTCGGAGAGAACGACGACGACGATCCAGGTGCGGTCGCCATCGCAAAGATGCTGAACAAGATCGTTATTCCTCAAGCGCGCTTCGAAGGTGCATCCCTCAAAGAGGCCATTGACTGGCTACGCGCTGAAACCATCAAACTGGCCCCTGAGAAAAAGGTCGTTCCAATCACCATCGCCCCTTCGATTCCGAAAGGTGGCTCTTCTATCACCCTTGATCTAATCGACGTACCGGCCTCAGCAATTCTTCGCTACATCACAGGTCTATCTGGCGTAGGCTACCACGTCAGCGCGACGGGCGTGACAATCAAACCTCTCACGCCGGACAAGTGATAATATGTTTCGTTAGGCCGCTCCACTAGGCGCTGAACAATATATCAATGGCTCCGTTGAACCCCAAATCGCCGTAGCCAAGGTCGTCGCAGAGGATGAGGATAATGTTGGGGCGATCTGCAAGCGCTGAGGTCACGACACAGGGTTAGTGAGGCTAAGATAACAAGACTTCTGAAAGAAGGCTCACGCAGAGACGCAGAGATTCATATTTATAGGGAGTTGGCTGATTAGGTGAAGACCACGTCTGAGTCGGAACGATTGTTTCGCCAGTTTCATTCGTTTAAAACACTCCGCGTCTCTACGTGAGATTAATTTCCTGGCACTGCCACGATACGGACAAAGCCCGCTGAATCTTCAGGCAACTCGACCGTGACCAATCGAGAGTCCCCATCGACGGTCTCACTCAGAACTTCGGGTTCAATGTCCGCCCATACCTTCAGGTCGGCTGATTGCTGAATCGAGATCTCGGCTTCTGCCATCGTCGTCGAATACGTCAGCATGAGTACGTCACTCGTTCGCACAATCTCTAGCGGAGCCGAGAGAATATCCAACGAGGCAGGCTCGGCCGTATCGGCTGCACCTGGGCCGCCATTTGGCGCAGCGGAGGCCCCCCAGCTTCCAACAGAGCTCGCATCTCCACCCGTATAGACGAGCGAGCGTCCATGACCATCTGCGTTCGTTGGCCAAGGAGCCTTGTCGTTGTAGGTGACGGTGAAGACTACGGCCTTGTTGGGATCAGAAAGGGTCAGGGTCTCACCACTATTGGACAGGCTCGTGCCATCCTGGAAAGAGCCAGCAATAATGCCGTTGTGAACATCCCCATAAACAACTTTGAAAGCCTCAATATCACGGACGACGAGAAGCCGCGCACCTGGGGCAAGAGACTGGATCGACGAATGGAGATCGAATTCGAAGGTGACCCCATTGCTAAACAGAAGGCCAGCCAACGAAACAGCGTGGTCGGCGCTGTTGTGAATCTCGACAAACTCTGCCCGAGGCTGGTCGGCCGGATGATACATGATTTCGCTAACACGGAGGTCACTAGAACCGACAGTGAAGAACGCTTCTGTGAGTGCAGACCAGTCACCAAAGATGGTTCGCTTGCGCGCTTTGAGATGTGTGGATTCATTCAGCACGAGACTACTGCCCGAGATAGCGTTCGGATTCCCTCCGGGAAGTCGTGGGTCTGATCCGTCCGTGGTGTATTGGACACTACTCCCGAGCAGAACCTCTGTTCCTTGAGCAACCATGCCACCATGCACGGAGAAATCGGGTGCACCAGACTTGGGATATAGGCTGCGGTTACGCAACTGCTCTAGCACGATGTCAGACCTTTGAGGTATGTAAGTATCCAGGAGCCATTCGTGAACCGGCAAATAGTGCTCGTCTCGCGTGTAGAGATCAAACTGGTCCTTACTCCATCGCCCTGGATTGACATCACGCCGAAAGTCTCCCCAGCGCGCCGATTCGGCCACAATCGCATCATTCATCGATGCAGATCGAGCTATCCACATGGCAGCAGCCCTCTCGGGCGTGAGCGGTCCGCCATTGAAGAAGTGGGCGTGGACGCGATCACCATATCTTCTCCGATACTCATCGTTCATGGCAAGGCGCTGTTGGAGTCCGGTGGGCCGACGATTGCCGTTCTTGTCCGTCACATCGGTCGAGAGTGTGGTGGTGAAGAAATCTGGCGGGTCAAAAGCCCCGCCGCCAACGTGGGACACGGCAAATTCGGTGTCCCATGGAAAGAAGAGGTAGCCCGCGCCAGGTTCACGTCGTCGCGCCGCTCGCCAATTGTGGCCATCCCAGTCACGGTTGCCCACATAGGCATTGAGGATCATGTAATCAATAAAGGCATCGATATCGAGAAACTCTTTGATGTCATTGTAGTCAGATTCATCCTCAATGCTCCCGTAGGCGATATCCATCATGTCGTTGTAGGCACGCAAATCTCCGCGCGTTGCGCTGGATGAATTTACCGTGTCGTAATCATCATCAGTCCCACCAAAGTAGTTCGCCATGTGATCCGCATCGGGACGCTCGTGGACATCATAGACCCCCCAGTAAATGCCGTTCAGAAAGAGATGCACCCACCGTCCGTGGGAGCCATTCTGCCCCATGGCATTGAAGAGATCGCTCGCCCACTGATCGCGTCCATAAAGAGCGTGGAGGGCTTGATACCAGTGCCGGTGCATCCAGCCGAAGTTGTACTCTGGCCGCAGTTGGAGAAGATCGAAGCGGTCCACGGCGGTGTCACCTCCAGGCGAATTCTTAAACAACGGGTATCGCAGTTTCTCGGCACCATAGTCGGCTCGAAAGCGCAATGATAGGGAATGTTTGGGAGTGTCAGTATTACGAGAGGAGCCACCTTGGACACGCACACCCGCGTTGATCTGGAATCCAGGTTCCGAGTCATCGGGCATCATGAACTCGACGGATAGAGGTCGCTCCCAGTTCGCTCCCTCACGTTGGGGATTCTGATAGATTCCCGTAGACGCCGCAAAGAACGCATCCGGGTCAAAAACGAGTGACAACGAAGGAAGCGCGGCAAAAGCCTTGTGAAACTTATCTGCATAGTCCGGGTGATCAACAATGTCAGGGTCCATGTCGTAGTCAGCACGACCACCGCCCCAAGACGAGGGATAATCCGAAGGCCGATCTTGGCGAACAATGTCATCCACGTAGAGGTATGTTTGCGTGTCGATGTTCGTTGACTGATAACCTGTCTTCATTGCCATGGCGCGTAGCGTCGTGGTTTCACTGATCGCAATGGGCTCTGTATAGATCGTCCCGTTCATGGTATCCACAAAGATGTTACCGGTATCTGGAGAGGGAGGCGTCCCGTCCGTGGTGTAAATGATGGTCGCCCCAGGAGTCGCTGTCGTGATCGCAAGATCGAAAGCCTCTGTGTGGTAGCCTCGGTCATGGGAAAACTTCGTATCTTCGACAAAGCCAATTAGGGGTGACTCGCCATTCATCTTGCCAGGAGTTGGCTTGGTGAAATAACCAAAATTACCCGCAGCATCAGTCGATAGCCCCGTCAGTTCTGGTAGCGCTAGGAAGTCGGCCGAGTTCGCACCAGAAGCAGAGAAATTGAGTCCATGAATGGCGAGGACATTCGTTCCGGAAACAAGCGCATTGGCAGGAATCGTGAACGCTTCTGCCGCGGCCACACGATCTTCGGGGCGCTCAGCAGTCGCCGTCGAGTTGTTCATCAACTCTGCCTCGTCCGGCGCATTGGCAGCCGCTACACGCGTTCCATTGACATACGCGACAAAGCCATCATCGAAACGCATATTCAAAGTGAGTGACGTGATCGCACTCGGATCCTCCACACCGAATGGGACACGCAGATACACGGAGGGATTGCCAAACCACATGACACTACGCGTATTGCCACCGTCACTAACTAAGGCATCGTAACCGTAACCAACACCAACACTGGAGTTGTTCCATGCCGCAGCATCAAAGTCTGCCATTTGCCAATCACTCCCAATGTCCGCATTGGGTACAAACCAAGTCGCCGCCGTCTCAGACGTCACCAGTGAAGTGAAAGCCGCTGAAGTGCCAATCCCATACGACACATCCTCGAACTGCTTTGAATAACTTGGATCAAACACTTGAATGAGCGTTCCATCGGGAGCGCTCAAGGCAAGGTAGTCGCAATCGCCGTCCAACGAGAAATTCGTATGAAGGTTACCGCTGGCATCAGTGTAGCCGGGCTCGTCTTTCCCTGAAGCAAAGACGACCAAATAGCCTCCACCAGATAACATCGCTCCTTCTGGAAAAGTAAATTTGTCAGGGATCTCGACATCATCGGTAAGATGATAGCCCCAAAGACTGAGGGGCTCCGCCTGGGGATTGTGGATCTCAATCCAGTCAGGCGTACTGCCATCGCCATCCGCAAGAGACGCCGCATTGATCGCGACGAACTCGGTGATCTGCGGCTGTCCCTTCGCCGCAGAGGTGAACCACGCGATACCAAGAAAGATAGCAAAGAACCATTTCATAATCACTATTGTTGAACACCAACTCTTACAAAGAACTCAGGAGGTTTAGGCACATTGATAATCTCCGTGGTCTGCTCGCCCGTGGCCGTAAACGGTCCGGCAAAATCGAACCACTCTTCCAAATCGGTAGAGAACTGAGCGCCGTAAGTGCTTCTACTAACCGAATCCCAAGTAAGCGTCAGGGTGCCAGCGTTGGCATCGCGAACGATTTCTCTGATAGCAAATGCTGGCGGAGGCGTCCCAACGGCAGTTGCCACAGCATCAAACGCGAGCTGAATGTCACCACTACTCAGTATGCTATCATAAATATTTAGGATCGCGATCTCACCCGCAAACCCTGTGAGCCCTTCTGGATTCACATCCGCCGCTTCAGTCCGCCCGCCAAGATTGTTGTCACCACCCAGACCGCTGGAACCATAGGCGAAGACAACTGCTCCATTGCCGCCAATGAGAACGTCCGCAGTCTCAGAAGCCGTCTTCGTATTCCCAAACGTGTCACGGATAGACACTTCAAACGCATCCGTATTCGCGTCGTTCGAGAAGACCAGTCGAACAAAGCCGTCGAGCACCAGCCCTCCCATCGGTAGTTCGAGATCGAGTGTGCGTTCGTCCCCGATACTGCCAATAAATCGGAAGCCGCTCTGCGTAATCATCGCGGCGATCCCATTCTGTCCTCCCCCGGATTCAAAGACGACTTCATGATCTGCTCCAAGATCCTTGCCCGCTCGCAGCCAGATCTCCGCCGTGAATTCAGGAAACTGAAAACTGCCCGCCGTAGCGCCGGCAAGTCCACCGTCTGAGACATAGGTCGAAGTGATATTTGTATTGGGACTTGGCTCCAACAGAGACGTTTTGAGAATGGCTCCGTTTACACCCAAATTCTTATTCGCAACGCCGTCTACCCACGTATTGTCGTTATTGTCAGGATGAGACGCCACATAAAGATGTGCTGGCACCGGACCACTAATCACCGTTACGAGCACGTCGGCAGAAGTCGTACCAAAGCCGTTGGTGGCCGACAGCGTGTAGGTCGTCGTCTCCGTCGGTGCCGCACTTATCGACGTCATCCCAGTCACATCTGCAGCACCAGAATCCATCGTTAGGGTATCAGCCCCCGTGACGATCCAGGAGAGATCAAGGAATTCCCCACTCTTGACGACCTCCACAGAAGCGGTAAACGAACCAATCTCAGGAGCCGTTCCCGCGAGTATCTTGAGCGTCAAGACGTTGACAGCCTCATCGCCCGTCGCACGAAGCTTATAGTTGGTCGTTTCGCCAGGGGTTACCTCAAGGCTACCCTTCCCGGCATCGGTCAAGGGAACGAGATCGGTAACGTTGCCTTCCCCATCGTCCAATTCCAATGAATCAATCGTGCCAATGACCTCCCAAGACAGCGTTGCAGGGCTTTCCGGAGACACACTAGCGATATCCGATGAAAAATCCGATATCAGCTGAACTCCCGAAGGCCCGAAGTTGTAGACGTTTGCTAGTTGTTCATCGGTGAGAACGCCATTGCCATCCGAGTTATTGTAGAAAGCGAGTTCATCAAACGCAGCGTGAAGGTTGTTCCCACCAGTGCCTCCAGTGTTCTCCACGCCAATCAGCGTACAAACGGCATGCGGCGAAGAAATAGGACCGGTGTTGAGAGCTGCTGGTCCGCCAGTCGCCTCCGTGATGGCAAACTCATCGACAGGAGCGTCCGATGCCTCGACCACCGTCAGTTGAAAAGGCGCATTATCGATCCCCTCTGAACCATAGCGGAAAGCAAAGAAGTACCAGGTGCCATCATTCTTCAAGGTGATCGGATGATTGAACTGAGAATTTGCTTCACCACCATCACGGATCAACACGCGCACGCGATTCCCTGAACCCATATCAATGCGAATCCCATCTTGAGCATTCGTGTTCGTCACCTGGGTCTCCATGAATCGGTCAAACGCATCTAAGGTCAGTGGCTGGAACCAGAATGAGATCGTGAATTTGTCAGTTGGTTGAACAGCCACGTTGTCACCGAGCTCCAAACCGCCACCTTTGTTGATAAGATAGGACGTGCCCAGATTCGCACGCGCCGAGGGATGCCCGCGTGTGACAAATGAGGACTCAGGGAATTTGGGATCGTAACCGATGGTAAAGGAGTCGCCACGGTTCGAAATGGTCTCTGCAACCTCAAGTTCCACATCATCCTCGGCTTCATCGAGCGGGAACCAGGCCACAAGCTTTGCATTGGCTGTGATCGCAAGCGCCAATGAGATGGCGAACACGGCGAGAGATGCCGTGTCCGTAGAGGCTTTCTTCATGGTGGGTGGTTTGGGTGGGGTTGTCTATGGGAGTGGGTCAATCACGTCCCGCCTGACTACGATCATGCAACTCGCGAATCTCAGCATCTGTAAGGGCAGCGTTGAGAATAGCAAGTTCATCGACCCGACCGTTGAGATTCCGAATCGCAAAGCTTGGATCCTTCCGAACTGGCTGTCCCCAGTTACCAATCTCCGCATTGCCGATGCGCAGGGTATCTACCTGGAATTCGGATGGAATGGCTTCGCGCGAGAGTCGCACTCCATTCACATAGTGGGACACGGTCCGAGAACTGGGATCAAAGACTGAAACCAGGTGCAGCCATTGCCCACTCATCGACAAGTCCCACAGTGGAGTTGAGTAATAGATGCGATGAAAGCGCAGGTCTGGATGCCTAGGATGAGGACGGGAATCATCCACCATCACCGACAGCATCAATTTCCCATCGTCGCGGATCTGCCAGTGCGGTTCACCGGTTTCATAGCCGTCTCCCATGAAAAGTGCATTGTAACGCCGATCGAGACTATCCACGCGCACCCACGCAGCAAAGGTCAGGGCCTGAAACTCTCCCGGAATATGCACGCGCACACGCGAACCAGGGCGACGGAATTCTAACGCTTGCTTCATTCCTGGCCAACGCCCTGCCGCAGTTTCCGCCAACACCACGGCACCGTCAAACTCCGAACTCCGAGGCACCGCCAAGCTTGGGATCACGGCAGACAAGTGATCACGCTCAAACGTATAGTAGGCAACTACCTGCTCGCCTCGTGCAAAGCCGTCCCTGTGAACCTGCCATTGCTCGAAATCTCTGCGCTGATTCAACTCAGCCTGTCCTCCCATACGACCCATCTCTGGAAAGGGAACAAGGCCACGTTCGGCTTCGGATTCCGCCCTATCACTAGGCAACGCCCATGCCGCCCCTTTGGTGGCGATGTGCTCCTCACCCTCCCGATGACGAAACGAGATCTCCCCATCGAGCACTTCCACATGAGCAGCCCCATCTCGGACCTGAAACCCAAACTCCGTGCCGAGATCAACGATCTCCGTCGCGGGGCCCTGCAGTTTGAATCCGCGCGCTGCCGGTGGCACTCGCATTCTCACCACACCATGCTGACAACTCGCTTCCCACGCCGACTTGAGAGCGATCTCCGCTGGCCCTTGGATCATCATCATCGCACCTGAAAAGAACTGCACTTCAGCCAACCCACCTTGGAGACGCAGAACCTCGGCTCCCAGACTATCGCCTCTCTTCCGCGTCTTCTCATTGGGTGCCCACTCAGCACCGAAGAGATTCTCAATGACCGCGAAGCCCTCTGCCAGAGGCTCCTCGACCCCAACATTGTTCACACTCTCATCGGGCACTGTCTCTCCCCCGAAATGCATGACCACCGCCCCTAACAAGAAGGCAAAACCAGCCGCGAAACCAACGGGCAAGAATGTCGCTCTGAACGGCACTTTCTCGATCACCTTCGGCTCTGACACGCGCTCCAAGGCAATCTCTCGAAGACCTGCATCCACCCCGGCCTCAAAGATAAACTTGCGCCGAACCTCGACATCTTCCGCCAGCATCACTTCAAGAGCCTTGATCTCGGTATCGGTCGCCTTGCCTAACAAATAGCGATGGATAAGCTCTTCAGGATTCACCTTAGCAGGTCTGAGGTTTGAGATTCTTATGAATGCAGACGGACAGTTTCTCCCGAAGTCTGCCTAACAATTTGTAAAGCGCATTGGCCGACTTCCCGCTTTCTTCCGCGATCGATTTCACACGCCCATCACCCGCATAGGGCGCCAACAGAAGTTCCTGATGATGCTCAGAAAAACGATCCAAGCAGGTTCGCAACGCTGTGCGAGCAGCAGTCTGCTCTTCCACATCAATCGCCTCCGCTCCATCCGCCAGAATCTCGAGAACCCCGTCACTGAACACATGCCGATCACGCTGCATCTTGGAAATGGCCGAAGACACTTAAATCGGACAACGACCTTCGCCCAAGGCAGAAAGCCCTCCTCATCACGCAGTTGAGAAAACTTGTCCCAAAGCGTAATACTCGCCTCCTGAATCACCTCATCCACCAAGTTCCAGTTTGGCAATAACGCCCGAGCAAAGGCCCGCAAAGCGGGCTCATGCTGCATCAGCAGCCGCATGAAGTCGCCCTCGGAGAGGTGTTCACTCCCACCGCTGGGCTCTGAAAGGGTGGTTGCCATTCCTACACTATTCATGGGTTGGGTCGTACCTGCCGAATTATTTCTCATGAGAGGGCGCACGATGAGAATTACGATCACACTTGTTACCACAAGCCTAAATGGTAATGTCATTACCATAGGGAAGCGTGCTCTCACCCTTCCTAGTTCTTTGGCCCTTGCCAGCTCCAGTCACAGTGCCGTTTATGACCTCTTGCCAGGAGTCAACAACACCTCAGATCCTCTGGTCGGCGTGATGGATTGGACTGCTGAAATTGGCTTTGCCGCCACCAACCTTCCGGCCTCACCGAACCAGATACTGTTCGAATCTGGTGGCGATGGGACAGGGATCGCGATTGGTCTAATCGGTTCAAGCCTCCACGTGTATCAGGACCAAGGCGATTTCAATGCCAGTTCACCGACTGGAGATGTGTTCTTTGCTGTCGGTATCGAGGCATTCTCGAATCAGGCGCTAAGCATCCGCCTCGATGCCAACCTTACCGGTGGCGCTGGGGAAGACATTCTTCAACTCAACGTATCGAACGGCACCTCAACCCTAACAAGTGGCGTCGTGACCTTGCCAATTGATCTGACGCAATCGGCCGGTGCCAATGATACTGGTCTCGGCACCGTGGTCGGTGATCTTGCAGGTCTGGATGAGTCTGTCGTCGATGGATTTCCAGACATGGCACAGTTCAACATGGCTCCCTATAAGAATGGTGGTAATTATGTGTTAGGTGCCGACCGCATTGCAGGCATTCTCTACCTGGGCGAAGACGCTCCTGGCGACATTCCCGCACCCGGTTCTTGGGGACTCATTCCAGAACCGTCCTCTGCGCTGCTTCTCTTGCTAGGAAGCGGCCTGTTGTTTGCCCGCCGACGCCAATAGACATCAAGAAAAGGCGACACTCCTGTCGCCTCAACCTCACCGCTCTACTTTCACACGAATATATCGCTCTCTAGTAGAAGCATCTGCCTCTTCTTGATAGAAGAGCATATCACCTTCGGAGCGAACCAACCGAAACGTCTTTCCCGCCCCCCAGGTCTTGAGATTGGAAGACGCTTCGAGCGTCCGTTGCACATCCAACGCGCCTGGTCGCACCGGAATTGCTAACAGACGCGTTGACGCGTCTAACGCGGGAAGTCGACAACTAGACGGATCTCGAGGATCTGATCCAAAAGCGTACTCCAAGAAGTTCGAAATTCCATCGCCATCTAGATCCGCAGCATCATCAGTCAAACCGTTCGCCTCTTTCCACATTGCGTAGGTGATGTCAGCAGCGCCCGTCGAGACGCCAGGATCACCACCTGACATGACGCTTGCGGCCCAGTGTTGCGGATCATCTGGCAGGCTCTCGCCTGGTATGCCGCTGAAACTCAGACTGGGTCCGTCGCCGTCGGCCACAATCGGCCACGGCGCTTCATCGTCGTAATCGATATCAGCAATCACGGAGCCGTTGGCGGCAATGAGAAGAACGCGTTCGCCACTGTTTCTGAGCTGACCATTATACTCTCCCAGTACGCGCACTTGATCACCATAACGTTGAGCGAAGGCCAACCGATCGGCGACGAGAACCGCACGTTCACCAGGCTCCAGAACCGTCTCTGCAAACTCAAAACGGATGCCACTGGTGAAATGCAAGCCATTCAACTCCACGCTTACGTTGTTGGAAACGTTCCATAGCTCAAGGAATTCAAACGCGTCTGCGTCATCAAATCCTGCAGCCGTTTCACTCGCCGTCTGATCCGCCGGATGATAGTGAATCTCAGAAACCATCATGTTCTTAGCACTAGCAAGCACCTCGTTTGCGGTGCTTGTAACGGTGATCGAGGCGGAGCCTACCTCATTGCCCCGCATGTCATACGCCACGATCGTGACAGGATGCGTTCCCTCGTTGACAGGAATGGTAGTCCTCCAATTCTCCGAACCGCGCCATTCGAGCGGCAACGGAGCCGGAAGCCCTTCCAAGCGGATCTCGTGAACATTGATCCACCCTCGACCGGTCAAAGGAACGAAGGTTCGGTCGATAGAAAAGTCCATGCCTCCATTCGTCGTGATGATGAATGGGATTTCATCAGGGAGTTGCCTGCGCACGAAACTCGATCTCGTCCGGACATAGCTTGTCACGCTACTTAGACTGCTCCGAAATAAGGCTCCATAATGTTTCGCCCAAGAGTCGACATAGTCCGTGTTGTAGACACTATCCAAGAGATCATGCAAGTGACTGTGGAGGAGCCGACGATTGACCGATCCCTCAAAGAGCTTGGAGAGATTGACGGGATCGCCATCTCCGTTGCGCTCCCCGATGAGAGGAGATGAGGAACTCAATCGCCAGGCACGGTCGAAATCCCAGGGAACGGCCAGAAGGCGATCGTCGTCCGGCCGATGGTAGAGCCGGAGATTGTGTTCCCAGATCCGGCTGTAAAAATCATCGTTGCCATTCAGAGCCATCATGGCAAAGGCACGCGCCCATTGATCAACATCCAGCGCTGTCTCGGCCGCCGTCTCCAGACGGCTCCCTTCCAGGTGAAAAGCTTCTGCCGCTCTGAGAACGGGCTCATAGTTGTCCCGATCGCGATTGCTCCGAATCTGAAAGCCCCATCGATAGGCTTCCTTGTCAGGACCCATGATCCGGAAGTCGTAGCGCCCATTGGTGTGATTGTAGGGGAACGGGCGCTTGGCTGTTTCTGGCCCGCCGATCGTTCCATTAGGCGTGTAGAGAAGTTCCAGGTTGTAAACTGTTCCTTCGCTAGCGTTGTCGAAGGTGCCCCTGAGAAAGGGACCAGAAGTGCGCGCCATCAAGAGAAGGACACGACCGGAGAAACTTGCCTGATCAAAGTCGAGCTGAACAATATCATTGTAGTAGGCTGGAAGCTTCCCCCCGGCCGCATAGAACAAATGGTGCGCCATGATTTCGCCCTTCCCAGGGTCGCGCTCCATGGCAATCGTTTCATGCACCCCTCGGAATGGCTTCTCGGAATCGAATCGAATGTTCAAACCTTGGAAGGGCGTGTTGTTTCGGGCCCAGGCACTGCCTTTGAGTCGAATCCCCACATTGTAGTAGACAATATCCTTATAGATCACCGTGCCAAGAATGCGATCATTGCTCATTCTCACCGCATCCTGAAAAAGATACTCTCGATCTTTCTTCTCCATCAAAACCCGCAACCGATGAGGCCCGTCATCAAGCGTCGGATCGTCTATCACCTCATACATGGCTCGCGCGTCGGCCCCCTGTCTTGGATAATGCGTTACATTTCCGAGAGTATCCGTGGCGGAGACATGGATCCGAATCACATCGCCCACCTTTCGCTTGGGAACCGTTCCTTTGTAAATGCCATTGCTCTCTGCCTCCATGTCGACGACGTGAGTCCCACCCGAGAATAGTGTCCCTCCATTAATCGCGTAGGTCAACTTGACCGTGTCGATTCCATCTGGATCGGCGACTCGAATTCTATCATCGACTGATTGATCAGCAGTCGGCAAGACCGGGGTCTGCGTGAGATGATCGAGCGTGGGTCCAATGTCAGGAGAGAAGGTTGAATTACGCTGCCCTGGTGTTCCCCCAGAATCAGGGACCGTCAGGCGTGTCGTGCGCTGCAAATAATTGAAGTAGAGACGCGTGTTGAGCTGGTTGGATCCAGAGAGCCATTTCGCACGAAAAGAAATCCGATACGTCCGGCCTAACTGGACTCGCTCGTTATTATCATAAACCGAACTCAGCTGATTGTGCTTGTCTTCAGCCGCACCGGTCGTCATGAGGTGAAGGACCTTGTTGCCGGGAGAATCCGGATCTTCCACGAGTCGTGTCCGACCATGTTCACCGTGCGTGCCGACAGCCAGCCAATGATCTGGCATCGCATCCAAGTCTCCTTGCTCAAAATCGCCATTCTGCATCAGCTCGATCGCCGAACCGTCAGGATTCTCAATGACACTGACATCATCTAACAAGATCTCGCCAGTATCGAGCATCCCAATGACAATCTCGTGATATAGAGAGGTCCCAATGCCATCGTTCTCCGCCACGCCTTCATAACTGTAGGTGATCCATTCCGAATGGGTCGATTCATCACTCGGGGCCCAAGCTTCCGCCACCGCGTTGTCAGCAAGGGGATTTCGAAGCTCTAAACTCGATCCATACCCATCCGCAGATTTCGGCCAGCGGCCATTGTCCCGATAATACACCTCATCGACCACGTTGCCTTCAGCATCGCGCAACAGGATCGATTCGCCGCCATTGCTTAATGTGCCCTTGAGCGAATCTACCACCAGATAGGCACCTGCAGCGAGGGTGGTGCCGTCATCGAACGTCTTGTCTTCCAGACGCCAACCAGACAAGTCCACAAGCCGATCACTCCGATTGTACAACTCAATCCATTCTTCTCCCGACTCTCGATGAGGCTGCGCCCCTACCGGAGGATTCGTGGCACGCCGTGCAACAAACTCAGCAGCGAAGGCCGCATCATCACTCTTGGTAAACAGGGTGAACTGCTGATGAAGCTCCACCGCAAGCACATTGTCACCCGGTTGGAGCAGATTAGGATCGATGTCAGGGACATTAATCCATTCAAGCGTGCTCACCGCATCCAAGGCGGAGGTTCTGTTCGTGAGTTGACCTTCGGGCAGATTCACACGATAGATCTCCGTGCCGTTGAGATAGACTGCGGCACCGTCATCGACATAGAGATTCAATGCCAGATCATGATAGCTTGCCGGATCTCCGGTGAACTGAAACGTCTTGCGAAAGTAGTAAGTGGCAACAAAGGGAACATTGCCA
>JAACDM010000273.1 GCA_009936795.1 Verrucomicrobiaceae bacterium
ACGCAGAGACGCAGAGACGCAGAGGGGGTGTTATTCTATGCCCGTTGAGCAATCGATGAGCGTCTGGCCACGACCAAGCCCTATCACAGATAGCTTGTTTAGAAACTCTGCGTCTCTGCGTATCTGCGTGAGCATTCATTTCTTCAGGATCTCGCTGAGTTCCGCCGTGAGTTTCGCGACGACATCAGGATGAGAACTAGCGACGTTAATAGTTTCCGTGGGATCTTTCTCGTGATCAAAAAGTTCGGTGAAGATCGGATTCGATGCGGAATCCCGATGATCGCGCCACACCACGAGACGATAGCGATTCGAACGCAGGGTGTACCCCGTCAGATGATTCTCAAAGAGATCCCGGTCCCAAACATCCCCCTGTTGCTTGATGATCTTGGCTTCCACATCCTTGATCAACGGGCCAAAAAAGGTCTCGCGCATTGCCGGTGAGAGAGGATTCGCAGCCCACTCGCGCAGGGCTGGATTGGGAAACTGACTGATCGCCGCCTTCTTCATCTCAAATTCCGGATCATCCAAGATAGGCGCAAAGCTACGGCCCTCAATATGCTTGGGCTTGGGAAGCCCTGCAAGATCACACAGCGCTGGATAAATGTCGAGTAGCTCTACCAGCCCTTTGCTACTCTTGCCTTTAGCTTTCATGTTAGGAGTCGACGCGATCAACGGCACGCGTGTGGCGATCTCGTAGTTCGTCGCTTTTCCCCAAATGCCCATCTCACCGAGATGCCAGCCATGGTCGCCCCAAACAATGATGAGGGTATTGTCACTGATACCGGTTTCCGCAAGGGTGCTGATAAGCTTGCCAATCTGGGCATCCACATAACTAACACTCGCATAATAGGCGTGAAGCAAAGTGCGGGCCAACTCCTCATCAAGCGGGCCATACTTTGGAATGCCAGCCCGCGTGCGCAGCTCGAAGGAAGCATGCAGCCCCATCGCTGCGCCAACTTTCGGGCCATCGATTTGGTTCGCTAGCTGGATCTTGTCACGATCATACATGTCCCAATACTTCTTTGGCGCGATCCAGTTGAGATGTGGAAGCTTGTAGCCCATTGCCAAGAAGATCGGCTTATCAACCTGGTCGCTCGTCATTTGCTTGAGCGTGGCCATGGCCAACTCAGTATTGTAGCCATCGATGTAACGATGATCCGGAACATCGGCATTCTCGTAGGCGGGCCCACTACCCAATCCGCGCTTGGCCGCTTCGCCATACTTTTCAAACATCGCCTTGAAGTTGTCATTACGCAGCTTCTGATTCTCTGCCAGAGCGTAGGGCGATTTAGGCCTGGGCACCCTGACTAGCTTGTGCGCCGGTTTGCGAGTCCAAGACTCCGGCGAGTGCTCAGGACGATGATAGATCTTGCCACAGAAGACCGTTTCGTAGCCATGGTTGGCAAAGTGATTGGGAAGCGTCGTCAGGCTTTTGTCTACAGCAGTGAAATCGATGTAGTTGTGCGTCAGTCCATTGGTATCCGGTCGCGTGCCCGTCATCAGACTCGCACGCGAGGGAGAGCAGATGGCCTCCTGACAATAAGCCCGATCGAAACGCATCCCTTGCGCTGCAAGCGCATCGAGATTTGGCGACTTCACCGCTGGCGAGCCGTAGCAGCCAAGTTCTGGCCTCAGATCATCGATGGCTATAAAGAGGATATTCGGTTTGTCGGCAGCGTGAGCGCCGCAGCAAATGAATAAAAGGCTCACGCAGAGACGCAGAGACGCAGAGGATTTTGATAACGAGTGGTTCATTCTGGAAGATCGTTGACGATGCGGTGGAGCCCCTCTTTCAGCAAGGGTGCTCCGAAATTGATGAGAAGGCCTAACTAGATTTTGGAGAGCTTCAAATAGGTAAAAACTTGTTTCTTGTGGAAAGGTTGCACCGACTCAAGTGACTTCAGCTCTATCAGAACCTTTCCATCCACGATAATGTCAGCACAAAAGCTCTCGTCGATGATATGACCGTCCCATTCTACAGGGATAGCCACCTCAGTCTTTACCTCTAAACCGGCTTTTCGTAACTCATAGGCCAAGATTCGCTGATACACCGACTCAAGCAATCCAGGGGCCAAAACCGTATGCACATTCACCGCCCGATCAACGATCAGCCCCGAGATTTCATTGGGTTCCGCACAAGAATCTCTGCGTCTCTGCGTCTCTGCGTGAGCCATCTTCATCATCACGGCAGAAAGGCAAACTCGTTAGAATTCATCAGGCTGCGACAAACAAGCTCGAGTTCCGTGTCTTCACAGGCTGCAAGTTCATCCGCAACGGGTGCCCGTCCGAGCAGTAGCTGGAAGGCTCGAGTGACAGGGTCCGCGCTGCCCTCCGCCCGCGCACGCTCAGCGATAAACTTTGCTTGCTCAATAACAAAGTCGCTATTCATGAGATTCAATGCCTGCAAGGGCGTGGTCGAAACAGGCCGCTTCGCCCGTACCTGACCACAATCAGGGAAATCGAAGGCTGTGAACATCTTATCATCAACCCGACGATAGCGTTCTTGATAGAGCATGCGTCTCCACGTATTGGGACCATGGTTATTGACGACCTCCCACTGCGCGTAGGTCTTTTTCACATTGTGAATCCGATAACTAGGACCACCAATGCGACGATCCAGCTTATCCGAGGCCTGAAGGATCCCATCGCGAATGACTTCAGCTTCCATCCGGCGAGGCGGATAGCGCCAGAGCAATGCTGAACCGGCGTCTGCCCGCAACGCTACCTCAGATGGGTGGCTGGCCCGACGAAACGCATCGGTCATCACAAGCCTTCGAACCATGCCCTTCATGGACCAAGGAGTCCCCTCGGCACCACTCGGCTCAACAAACTCAGCAGCTAGCCAAATAAGTAGTTCGGGGTGAGTCGGCATCGCTCCTGCCAAGCCGAAGTCACTGCTCGTAGGTACGATGCCTGCACCGAAGACATGATGCCAAAGGCGGTTTACAATCACGCGGGCAGTGAGTGGATGGCCAGGATCGGTGAGCCATTCCGCAAATTGCAGGCGGCGTTTTGCATCAGGCGCGTTTGATTCGAGTCCGAGGTCGCCTTTCAAGATATCGAAGCCAGCGGGAGCCACTTCATCCCGTGGATTCTCAGGACTCCCGCGATGCAATATATGGGTAACTCCTGGTTGCTTGAATTGGCCTACAAAGCTATGCCGCGGCCCTTCCTCTTTCAGTTTAGCAATCTGTTCATGGAGCCTAGCAGACGCCCTCTTCATCGCCGGCTTCTGATTTAAGTTCTTTCGGGCCTGTTGGCTGTTTCCGACCTCCTTCCAACTCCCATCTGACTGCATCGTAGAGATTCGCACGGCGGGAAAAGTGCCAGACGGCATCTTCTCCAAATAGTCTGTTTCGAAGTAGTACTCCCGATTACTGCTGAACCGAAATCGACTGACCTCGTGAGGCTCTTTGAAGTGAACCTCAACCCACGGTTTCACCTTGCTGCCTTCCGGCGCGCGAGACTTCCACGTCATGGTACCGTAGATGCCATCGTTCGCATTCTTCAGGTCACCTCGAAGTTGCGTCATGCTAGGATTGGTGACAAGCGATGCACCATTCGAAGCAAGGGCCACGTTTCGATAGTAATCATCTGGGCCAAAGAGCTCTAGCTCATCCACAAAGGCAGCCTTATTCTGAAACTCGATGCGCACCGCATTGGTCGTCGTGGCAGGGAACTGCACTTCGGCAAAGCCACCCCAATTCTCTTCCCACACGCCGAGAAACTTCCGCAGCGTGGCCCGTTCTTTGAACATCTTAGCCCCAATAACTTGAGCGCGCTCTCTACGAGGATGATCTGCAGAGAATTCAGGAACCCGCCCGCCAAACTCGACGCCCTGAAAGACCGCTGTGAGTGCATAGTAGTCCTTGATCGAGATGGGATCGAACTTGTGATTATGACAGCGCGCGCAACCTACCGTGACCCCAAGCATGGATGCTCCCACCGTTTGCATGATCTCATCCATACGATCCGCGCGCGCCTGGCGAATGGCTGTCTCCTCCTGGCCAACCGTAGCCGCAGGCACATGCGGTCCGGCCACGAGAAAGCCCGTGGCGTCACCACAGCCTAACTGATCCCCTGCCAGCTGCTCCCTGACAAAGCGATCGTAAGGAAGATCCTCATTGAACGCACGAATGACATAGTCGCGATAGATCCAGGCGTTCTTGCGATAGAGATTTGACTCGGAGCCATTCGTTTCGGCCCAACGAATCACATCGAGCCAATGTTGCGCCCAGCGTTCACCAAAGTGTTTGGACACAAGCAGTTCGTCCACCAGCTCTGCGTAAGCAGCGTCTGAATCCTGTGCACACGTTTCCTCAAAAGTCGCCACGCGTTCAGGCGTCGGAGGCAAGCCTGTCAATACAATCGAGACGCGACGAATCAAGGATCGCGCATCGGCTGGTCCGTTCGCCTCAATCCCAACGTCCTTCAGCTCTGCGATGAGAAACGCATCCACCGGCTTGTTAGCACCACTCGGAACAGCCGGTCGGATCACCGATTGGAACGACCAGTGGTCTGTGGTGACCTCAGCTACTTCGTCCATCTGGCCAGGCCATTCAGCTCCGCCCTCGATCCACTTCACCAATAGGGCAATCTGGTCACTTGTCAGCGGTTCACCCTTTGGCGGCATGATTTCATCTGGATCTGTTCCTTTGACGAGATCGATCAAGTGGCTCTTCGTCGGATCACCAGGCACGATGCTAGGCATACCACTATCCCCACCCCTTACCAAGAGCGCCCGCTTGTCGACACGGAGCTTTGACTTCTGCTTGTCAGGGCCATGGCAGTCGAGGCAATTCTCTTCAAGGATCAGCCTAATTTCCGTCTCATAGTCGGCCGCGCGAGAAGACCAGGGAAGGACGTAGGTGTACAGGAAACAGGCACCGAGTAAACGGCAGAAGGTAGGTCTCATTTTAAGGGAAGTGCTCTAAGCGTAGGAACCAATCGAAGCTGCGGCAAGCCGCTGCGCGATAGAATGATACATGCTCTCCTATTCTGCGTCGTCGACAGACCTGCCGACGAATATTTCTTAAATACCGCGCCTTCTCAAATCAAGCAGCCGATTACTTTTTTAGCTTTAAGAGATGGCTAAGAAGAAACAGATTCGTGATGGGCAAGATGGTGCCCTCACGCGGAGAGAAAACCAGGTCATGGATATTGTTTACGCAGGACGAGCGGCATCAGAGAGAGACATTCATGAAAAGTTGGCGGACCCTCCCACTTACTCTACCGTTCGCACTCTCTTGGGAGTGCTAGAGCGCAAAGGCCATTTGCTTCGACAAAAGGACGGAAGACGATTCGTCTACACAGCGCGATGGCAACGGGAGAAAGCCGCCGACTCCGCTCTTCGCCGAATTGTAGAGACCTTCTTCGATGGTTCCGTAGGACAAGCGGTCTCCGGTCTCTTGAACATGAAGGACCAAGAACTCGGCTCCGAAGACATCGCGCGAATTGAACGAAAAATCGAGGAGGCGAAACGCAACCGATGAATTTCGATCCCCTGACAATCACTCACTTGCATCCTGTATGGCTTGCTAGTCTCCGCGGGATGGTCATTCTACTTGTCTGCCATCTGCTCTACATCCTTTGCCTCAAGCGAGGGTCGGCGGCTCTCAGGAATGTGTTCTGGCGATGGACAATCCGAGCCTCGATTGCCGTCGCGATCCTATCGTTTCTCCCAGCCTTGGTTCACATTTAGGTACTCGCAGAAACACCTGTGCACCGTGACATAGCTCCCGTTGAAATCGAAGCCGGTTCAACTGAGCCGTCGCAACCCGTAGCGCCTCCTACCCAGTCTTGTCATCCCAACTACAATCATCTCGCCCTCGGTCTCTGATGGGCCCCTCTACACCAAGTCCTACCGTGCTCCAGAGAACTTCATTCAAATCGCCACTCAAGACCTCAACCTGAAATCAAAGGCATCGTCATCAGCGGTAACCCAGAAGCAAATTCCAGAAGCAGCAAAGGTCGAATTTCTGGCTCTCCGTCAGGTTTGCTGGATGAAATCCTAACAGGATAGGTGACAAACCCGCCAAGATCAGCTTGAGATCTGGGTTGTG
>JAACDM010000274.1 GCA_009936795.1 Verrucomicrobiaceae bacterium
CCTACACCTCCTGCTGACAGATCACGCGGAACACCTGCGACACCTACATTTCCACCACTCAGCTATCTTGCGTTAGCAAATTGAAACAAAGAGAGTTTCATGAGCATTCAAGAGGAACGACCATTGTCAGCCATTTGCGTTGAGCGCGACAGTGACTCCAAGGGCCAGCGAAAGCGAATCCTCGCGTTGTTGAACTGCGGCGCTGACATTGGTGAATCTGATAAGAATGGTGTGACCCCATTGCATCATGCAATACGCTTTCGCAGTCCCATGGCGGTAAAGACGCTGATAGAACGCGGTGCCAAAGTCGATCAATGCTGCAAGCGCTCCGAGGCAACGCCGCTTCATCGAGCCGCGACATCTACAGGGGCGCCTGGAACGGCTGGAAAAGCGGAGGAGAGGCGCGAAATTATTCGGTTTTTGTCAGAATCCAATGCTAATCCGTCGATTAAGAACAAGTGGGGCAAGTTACCTCTCGACTAAGTCAAGGACTAAGACGCTCGAGCTTTATTCAAAGGCTAGGCTAAGCGAGGATCTCCTTGATGACGTGCCCGTGAACATCGGTTAGGCGGCGATCAATGCTATCCTTGAGGAAGGTGAGCCTCTCGTGATCAATGCCTAGCAGGTGCATGATCGTGGCGTGGATATCATAAACTTCGGTGGGATTTCGCCGATCAAGTGGTTTGTAGCCCCATTGATCGCTTTCGCCGTAGGTGATGCCTCCCTTAATGCCGCCACCGGCTAGCCAATTCGTGAAGACATAGGGATTGTGATCACGCCCCTTGCTGCCTTGCGTCGAAGGCATGCGACCGAACTCGGTTGTCCACAGAATGATCGTGTCTTCGAGCATGCCGCGCTGCTTGAGATCTTGAATCAAGGCTGACGCCCCCACAGCCATACCGTTGGAGAGGGGGCCGTGGTCACGTTCAACATCCTCGTGGCTGTCCCAGTTGCGTCGAGGAAACGAGTTGTCGTTTCCGGACCAAATCTGAACAAAGCGCACGCCGCGTTCTAATAGACGTCTGGCAGCGAGACACTTGCGACCAAAGTAGTCGGCTTCTTCGGCCCTGTTGATATCCTTGCTCCACTTGCGACCATCTCTAGCAAGGCCATACATGTTTCTGATGTAGGCTGGCTCCTGTGAGATGTCGAGGGCCTCAGGAGCGGCAAGCTGCATGCGCGCCGCAAGTTCGTAGGAGCGGATACGCGCTTCCAAGCGGGTATCGCCTTCGCGCTCTGAGGCGTGTGCTTGGTTGAGTTTGGCTAGCAAGGAATGCCCTGCATCTTCGGCGCTCTTCGTGATGTATTCTGCGCTTTCCGGCGGATGGAGATCGACGATGGGATTCTTCGTGCCAGGTCGAATGATCGTGCCCTGGTGCATGGCCGGTAGGAAAGCCGATGCCCAGTTCTTGGGGCTATTGGAGGCGAAACCACGATGGTCTGGCAGAGCGACAAAGGTCGGTAGGTTGTCGTTCATGCTGCCAAGGCCATAGCTGATCCAAGACCCCATCCCGGGGAAACCGGGTCGATCAAAGCCGGTTGCCTGAAGGTAAGTTGCTTGACTGTGCACGCCTGTCTTGCCAATGAGATTGTGAACGAACGCAATGTCATCGATGACCGCTCCTAATGGAGCTACGGGTTCACTGATCCTCTTGCCGGATGAACCGTAGGGCTTGAATTCCCAAACGGGTTTCATCCAGGGACCCAACCCATTTTGAAAAGCCTCGACATGCTCACCGAAATCAGAGGGCTCGCCGTGATGCTTGATCAGATCCGGCTTGAAGTCCCAAAGATCCAGGTGACTAGCCGCACCTGCCATGAACAGTTGAACGACGCGTTTGGCCTTAGCCGGATGGTGTGGGGCATAAAGAATGCCGCGGGTAGAGGAACCAGCAGACTCCTCTTTCGCCAACATCGATGCGAGCGCAATGCCTCCAAGGCCACCGCCTGATTGGCAGAGGAACGCGCGTCTGGATACTGATACTGGAGACTTGCCCGTGATGCCTGCTATTCGATGACAGATTTTGGCGCTGGGGCAAGCAAGATGTAGTTACAGCCACAACCGCCGCCGCCGACGCCTTCGCCGCCGAATGCTGCTTCGCGGCTGAAATACATGTGATCTGCCATGCCTTTGGCCAAGGGATCGCGATTGGGGATCATGATTTTTTTCGCGAGGTAGCCTCTTTCAAATGGCTGCACGTTGGTGCAATTGGCCAGGGTAAGACAGGCAACGACAAACGAAAGGGCGGTGAAGGGATGTTTCATGAAGCTTCTTGGATAAGGTAGGCGTGATAACTGCGAGATTCTAGTTTGCGAGTGCTGGTTTGAAGCGTGCCCTCGCTGCCGAAGGTGCTTTCGATAAGTTCGAGGCCATCTTGAGGACCAAGGATGAACGCTGTAGAGGCGATGATTCCTGCGTCCAAGCAGCGTTGTGAGACCACAGTTGCACCCTGACAATCATGTCGCACGGGCCAGCCGCTTCGGCAGTCGATCAAGTGGCCGTAGGCTTTGCCATTGATAATGACGTGTCTCCGATAGTTGCCCGAAGAGGCGACACCGCGATTGGTCAACCCGAGACGCTCCCAAACCTCGCCGGGCTTGGCGCCGTCTTCCACGCCAATAACCCAGCATGGGGCGTCGACAGGAGAGCCTAGCGCGCGGATGTCTCGACCAAAGTCTACTAACACATCGCGTACTCCAAATTCTTCGGCCATGTCGGCGACACGGTCGACGGCATACTCCTTACCATAACCACCAAGATCGAGTGCCATCCCGCGTATTGGCAAGCGCATCTGGCCTCGGACACGTTCGACTGATGACCAGCGCACAAGCGAACGTGCTTTCTCCAGCATGGACTCGGATGGTTCTTCGCCTGACTCAGCGGCTTGTTTCCAAAGATAGGTCAATGGCAGGGAGGTGGGATCGAGCACTCCTCGGGAGAGGGAGTGAACGGTATCGATCATTCCAAGTATCGTTTCGGCGTCTTCATCGAGATCGATCCAATCACCATCACCGGCTGTCTGATTGATCGTGCTAATGAGGCTGTCCTCGCGGAAACGCGAATACTTGGCCTCGAAGGCTTTGACCCATGCAAGCGCCGCCTGTCGGTAGGCTTCAGCAGCTTCCATGGCTTCGGTCTTGAAGATGATACTACACTGGGTGCCCAAGGCCTGAAACTTCAGCTTGAACAGACCAACCGAAAGGTCCTTCGGCAGCTCATCGGTCATTGGCATACTCCTAGAAGGACGCAGATAGGCCAAGATTGATCACATGCGCCTTCGGATAGGCGGCACTTGGGGTTACCGCATCATTTCCTGACATGATGTAGCGTTCATATCCAGCATCGATCATGAGCCAATCGTTCACTTGGTATTCTGCCTTGATTCCGTAGGTGTGAGCATCGAAACTCGATAAACGATAGTCAGCCGAGAAGAATGGTGCTCGTCCGCTTCGATCATCATTGGGAATGGTGTCTGAGCCGTCGAGATTCACGCTGTAGTAGTCGGCCTCGTCTTGATGATAAAATCTGTAGTAAGGGGAAATGACCAGCTTCTCACCGATCTCTTGATTCCATTGGAGCTTGATCGTGTGCGCGCGAAGCCCACGGTCGTCCTGGAAGAGACGGTAGGAGCCATCGAAGCTTCCATGCAGGGACTCGAAATAATGCAGGAGACCAAGGCGGAAGACGGTGCGCAGGCGTTCATCTGGGCGATTCTCGAAGTAGGCGATCCGTTCGGAGAAAGGCGGAAGCCCGGGAATCGTGAACGTTTCGCTACGCCCGATGCTCTTGTATGGATCACCAAGGTAGCCCCGTGAGTATCCTACTGTTAGATTTGCTTGGAGAATCGTCTTAGGTGATAGCAGTTGGGTTAAGCCGACGGAGAAGTCGAGGCTCTCTTTGTCGAGTTCGCCTGGCAGAGTCACTGCGGTGACGAGGTCGTCCGTGTAGGAGACGCCTAGCTGTAGCGTCGTATTCTTTTCGTTAAAATCATGCTCTGTGCGAAGGGTGAACCCATTCGAAATATAGTCGTCTTCTTCGCTGCGCGCATATTCAAAGGTAAACGCATGGTCTTCGATCGATTTGGTCAAGGAGACGATGTAGGCCCAACGCTGGTCTTCGATCTCGGCGAGTTGTAGTTCGTCAGGATTATCCAGGTCAACCAGGCCCGTAGGTGAAGAGCCCGTCATGATGTTTGTTAGGACCTCCGCAGAGACAAATAGATCGTCGGTTAAGCTCGTCTCGACGAGGAAATAGTGTGACGGGATTTCCATTCTTCCATCATCTTCCGTGTACAATTGATACTTGTAGCTGACTTTGTGGCCTTCCTCGGCTTGTAAAGGTCTAACAATGATAAGGTGAAGGGCTATTAGGTAGACTAGAAGGGGGCGATCACGGTGACGCTTCATGGGAGTAGGTACGGTCGTTACAATGAATGCCCTGGTCAAGGTTAATCGTTCGGACTGAGCCTATGAATTGTTGGGGCACGGACATTCGAGGTCTCGTGTCGCACCTTGGAATCTCACTTTTAGGAGTTTGTCGTGCTTCTCTGTGAGGGTCTATGCTTTGAGAGATATCGTGAGCCGGAGGAAGTGGCAGCCCAGATCTGCCGGAATGCTCACTGCCAATTTGGAGCCGCTTCTGATGACGATGGCCCCACCAGTGCCGTCCTGGATCGGTGTCCACTGAGAGCTGGCCAAGTCTCTGAACGCTTCGACTTTGACGACAGAATCGATTGCATCGGCTGAGAAATCGAAGTCTGCGACGAGTCTAGTCTGACCGTTTACCTGCTCGAGACGCACGGCGGGAGCCCGTTCTGGGCTGGCCGCGTTCGGATCTGTTCCCAGGGCATACTCGACGAGATTCGTCATGCCATCTCCATCGGGATCCTCTTGTGGTGATGTAATTCCATGGGGCGACTGCCAGTAGGGGAATGAAGTGGTAGCCCCAAACGGAGCCATGTAGCTATTGAGATTTCGAAGGCTCGTCTGCGGTGATCAACCCAAGTAAGACAGACGAAATGAAGCGAAAGAGAAGACATCTCACACCTGAATTCAAAGCACGAGTCGCCATCGAAGCCCTTCAAGGCCTCAAAACG
>JAACDM010000275.1 GCA_009936795.1 Verrucomicrobiaceae bacterium
CTAGTTTCTGAGGTGATAGTGCAGCCAACCATACCCTCGATACTTCTGAATCATTCGACTTGTGAAAGAGTTCTACTTTCAGTGCATTGATGCTCTTAATCAAATCAGGTCCAATTTTCCTGGCGTAGGTGCGAAACTCCTCGGCATATTCCTATGCATGTACGGGCTTAATTCAAAACTTGGTTGAGAGCGTCACCTGTGATGTAAGGAAAGCGCTAGAATGATGGCCCCGGCCAGTGGCAGGAGAATCATGATTCTTACCTTGATGTTGCTTTGGTAAGGGCTTTCCAAATCATTCGGCTTCTGGCCAGAAGTTGAGTGGATAGCCATTGCATTTATCGGGCTTTTCCTGGAAATCTGATGGCGGTGTTGCCTGCCGCTGCTATGGCTTTTGGCCACTATGAAACCTACGCTTACGCACGTCCTCCTAGGCTTAGCCCTTCTGGTTCCTGCCCACAGCCAGGGCAAGACGCCTCAGAAGCCAGCGCGACCGACTTACGATCAGCCGACGCCCCTCGAGGGGCAGCCGTCTGCTGTGACATTGCCCTTCACACCATTGAAAGGTGAACGCATCGTGCTCATTGGCAACAGTTTGGGCGAGCGTTTCATTCACCACGGCTTCTTGGAAGCCGAATTGCATCGTCGATACCCAGAGCAAGAGCTCTTCTTCCGTAACATGTGTCATCCGGCGGACACGCCGGGTTTCCGTGCTCATCCCGCGCGAAAGACGCAGTGGGCTTTTCCCGGGGCGGAGAAATTCCATCCTGACAAACAGACCCATCATGGAATCGGTCATTATCCTTATCCCGATGAATGGCTTGTTCAGCTGAAGGCGAGCACCATCGTCGCGTTTTTTGGATTCAATGAGTCGTTCGATGGGCCTGAAGGCTTGGATAATTTCAAGGCTGAGCTTAGCGCCTTTGTCGATCATACGCGATCACGCTCTTACAACGGCCAGGGCGCGCCTCGTTTGATCTTGGCCACGCCGATTGCGTTTGAGAATCGCTCGAAGGATTATGATTTACCAGCCGGGAACGTTGAGAATGAGAATCTGGCAATTTACTCAAAAGCGATACTCGACGTGGCGACGACAAAGAAGGTTGGTGGACTCGATTTGTTTAATCTAACAAGACCATGGTTTTCTGGAGACTCTAAGCTGACCCTAAACGGCTGTCACTTGAATGAGACGGGGATGGCCAAGCTGGCTCCTTTGCTCGTTGAGGCGCTGGTTGGTACGGGCAAGCCTGGGAAAGGGGGACTTGCGAAGCTGCAACAGGCCATTGTCGATCGTAATTGGCTCTGGCATAATGACTATCGCATGCTCAACGGTGTGCATGTTTGGGGTCAGCGGTGGGCACCCTATGGGAATTACAATTATCCAGAGGAGATCGAGAAGATTCGGCAAATGGGTGAGGTGCGTGACCGACGTATATGGGCACTGGCTAAAGCCGAGGATCTCAGTGTGGATGATTCCCAAACGCGTCCGCTATCACCCGTGACGACGAACTATAACCGTCCGATCAGTTATCTGGATACGGAGAATGCGGAGTCGCATTTCAAGTTACCAGAAGGCTATGAGATTGAGCTCTTTGCCTCGGAAGAGCAGTTCCCGGATTTGCAGAACCCGGCGCAGATGAGCTTCGATGGCAAAGGGCGTCTGTGGATTACGACAGTGCCAAGCTACCCACATTACAAACCCGGAGCTGAGCGTCCAAACGACAAAATCCTCATTTTTGAAGACACTGATGGTGATCACAAGGCAGACAAGCAAACGGTCTTTGCGGACGGTCTCCACGTGCCCATTGGTTTTGAGCTTGCCCCTGAGGGCGTTTATGTCAGTCAGGAGCCGTATCTTGTGTTATTGAAGGATTCGAATGGAGATGATGTGGCAGACGAGCGAATCCGCATCGTGGATGGTTTCGATTCCCATGACACGCACCACGCCATTTCTTCTTATTCGGCCGATGCCTCTGGTGCGTTTTATCTTTGTGAGGGAAGGTTTCTCCACTCTCAAGTGGAGACGCCTTATGGGCCTCAGAGAATGACTGATGGTGGCCTTTGGCGCTTCGATCCGCATAGCTGGCGTCTCACCAGGCACTCACAGTCGGACTATAGCAACCCGTGGGCAGTGACCTTCGATGACTATGGCCAGGACTTCATAGGCGATGCCTCGGGCGGAGCCAATTGGTGGCTTCTAGCGCTGGGTGCCAATGTTCCTCACGGCTATGAGATTGGGAAGACGGCTCAGTTTACGACACACAAAGTGCGCCCGACTTCTGGTGGGGAATTTGTGAGTAGCCGTCACTTCCCGGACGAGGTGCAAGGAGACTACCTACTCAACAATACGATTGGGTTTCTTGGGACAAAGCAGCACTCGATTGGTGAGGAAGGCTCGGGGTTCACCGGCAAGCATCGTCACGATCTCGTTGTTTCGGATGACGGCAACTACCGACCCGCGGACCTGGAATTTGCGCCTGATGGTTCTCTTTACATCGTCGATTGGCACAATGCGCTCATTGGGCACATGCAACACTCGGCTCGCGATCC
>JAACDM010000276.1 GCA_009936795.1 Verrucomicrobiaceae bacterium
AAGGAGCCCTTTCTCCCATTGGTAGACATTCTGCGTGACGAACTTTGCCTGCTCCAGTGTGCTCGATCGGTAGTCGGCCCACTGCCCAGGCTCCCAGAAATGAAAGAAGGGAGGATCTTCCTCCATGGTGGGGAATGTGCTGAGATCGAATTCTTCGGTATCGATGATTTCCAAGTTCTCGTCGAAAAGATAGGGAAAGGCTTCAGTGAACCCGTCTTTCAGCGAGATGGGAGGTAGCCGTTTGGCTTCCAGCATCGCTTGATAGAATGTCTCTCCACGATCGACGGGTTGGCGTTCTTTGTCGTCCTTGGTAAGCAACGCCTCAAGAAGAGCTTCCTGGCTCACTGTCCGCATGCCCTTGATGATCACGTTCCCGGCGTTGAAGCGAGGGCCCTCGGTGATGGCCACCACGATGGTCTCTTCGGCATCTTGCCAGTCAGCTTTCACCGTGACCTCTGGAAATCCGCTGGCCTGATAGCCATCGACCAAACATTGTTCAAGCGTCCTGAGAAACTTGCCAAGAGCCTCGTTGGGATGGGAGGCCATCAAGAATCGGCCTGATCGGGCAAGGGCTGAGAAGATCTCCTCCTCCGAAATCTGATCTGCACCTCGAATCTTGAGTGCGCGTGGATTGCTGAATCGCCCAACGAGATCCGGGCGAATCACTTTGCCTTGCCGACGCATGGCATCTTACCATTGGCGCCGCAGATCGGCCGCTGGGTTCTCGTTCTGCTCCGGGAAATGGGTTTCCCAAAGTTCAATGGCCTTCGCAAGGGTGTTCTCGGCCTCTGCCCATCGTTCGGCACCGCCGTGAAGACTGCCGATGGTTCCTAACAAGGTAATGAGCCACTGGGCGTTTGGTAGCCCAGCGCTGCCGTCAAACTTCTCTCCTTGAGCGTTCGTGCCCAGCAAGGTTGATTCTGGGCCTTGCTGGCGCCGATTGATCCCTTCCCGCGTTCTCTTTAGCAGATCTTCCAGGACCTCGAGGGCGAGTTCATCTTTGTCCAACTGACGTAACGAGCTCACATAAGTCATGGCCCACTGGAGTTCGTCAATCATCAAGACGCCTCCTCGCAAAGGTCCCGAGATCAGAGGGAGGCCCTCGGCGAAAAAGGCGGCCGCTTCCTCGTGTTTGCCCGCCATCGAAGCTGCCATGCCCGCCATGACTGCCGCACGGCCAATGTCCGGATGATCAGCAGGCAGTTCGGAGGCCTTCCAGTCGTTCAATAATGCTTTGGCTTTGGGCAAAGCCTCTTCCGCAAGGTTCCTTCCCAGAAGTTGCTCAATTTCGGTCAGTTGCTCATCGCTTTGCCCATTCGATTGAGAGACGAGTGCCCCTAGAAAGAGCATGGCTACGACTGTCGTTAGGGTAGCTGTCTTGGTTTTCATGGCGTTGGATTTTCTATGTTCTCCGATTGAGTGGGCGTTGAACTTGGTGGCTTCATTTTAGCGAGTTCTTCGATATGGGCTACTGCTAGGAAATTGCTTTTCGTCCATGGGGTCAACTGCTAGGAAATTGCTTTTCGTCCACGGGGTCAGATTCGCTGCATTGCTAGGGATTGGGGGTCAGGGGGAGGAAAGGGGAAACGGTCTCTATAAGCACGTAGACTTCTGGAAATTCTTCCGGCGGTCAAGCTTGACTCTTATGAAAATGGACTAGCGATCCTTGCTGTAAGTCGTTGATTTTCATCTATTTCCTTCCCCGGGCGCGCCCGGGAGACCGCTAGGAAATTGCTTTTCGTCCATCGGGTCAGATTCGCCGCATTGCTAGGGATTGGAGGGGGGCAACTTGAAAGTGGTGAAGTTAGGCGAGGATCCGGAGAATCGGGACAATGATGTCGTGCTCGAAACCTTCAGCGCCCAGAAGCCAAAGTCGCAGCCCATTCATCCGGGGTCCTATGTCCATGTGCCCAAGAATCTCCCCAGTGAGAGAAGACTCAACGAGCTGACCTTGGAATGTTGGCTCCGCCCGTTCAACTTAAGTGGTTGGCAAGGCTTGATCACTCAACACGACTATCCAGAGCGTAGCGGGTTTGGGCTGTTTGTGAATGAGGATCGGATTGCGTTTATGACAGGTTTGGGAGGTAATTTCGATCCGGCTTCACTTCACCAAACTGAGCCAAGCTCGATCAAGGCACAGACCTGGCATCATGTCGCCGCCACCTGGGACGGTAAGAAGAAGCGGATCTACATCGATGGCGCACTCGCGGGCGAGTTTCCTTTCACCGGAGTGGTGCGCCCCGGAAGGACCGCGCTGCGGTTGGGCGCTTATGGCAGCAAGGGCGTGGCTTCGAGTTTCTACAACGGCGACCTCGTCCTCTGTGTTGTGCATGACCGTGCGCTGAGCAAGGATCAGATTACCAAGCGCGTAGCGGATCGTGGACTAACGATTCCCGAAGACGAATCGATTCTGGGATGCTGGCCGTTCACCGAGGAACGTGGCACGCGAGTCGCCGATGCTGGCTCCGATGGGCGTGACGGGCAGATCATCAACCGCGGCACGTGGATGATTGGCGGTCCGGGCTTCGACGCCTCAGCCATCGGTCGACACGATACCGCCTACGATCCTACCAAAGACGCGAAGCGTGGTCATGGACTAAGGCTGGCGGCAGATGAACTCTACAATGCGCGTTGGGAAATCAACCACGGGTTCCGCGTGCCAGCTAAAGCCAAGTCAGGCGTTTACTCAGGACGGTTCGACTTTGAAATAGATGGCAAGCCGATGCGTTATCACACCACGTTCATCGTGCGTCGTCCAGAATCTCGCCCCAAAGCGCCAGTGCTGGTCCTCGTATCCTCCAACACTTGGCTGGCTTACAACTCCGCTCCCTTTCCCGTCAATCACGGTCCCGGTCTCTTGCAGATGGGCACCGGCGGCTTGGGCAACAGCCATCCGAGCGCCCCTGTTTACAGTTGCTACAGCGATCATCACAACGGTCAGCCCACCTACAAGATTGGCATGCAGGTGCCCTGGCCGGCCGCCGGTCCTAACAAGACCTACATCAATGACTCCTACAGCCACCTGCTCCGAGGCGAACGCTTCCTCCACCTCTGGCTCGATAAGCACGGCTACGATTACGACGTGATCACCGATCACGATTTGCACCAAAACCCCGACGTGCTGAAGGACTACAAAGCCGTCTGCATCAACGGCCACAGCGAGTACTGGTCCATCCCAGCCTACGACGGGCTTGATCGCTACCTCAAGAATGGCGGTGCCGCCGTGGTGATGTCAGGAAACACCATGTTCTGGCGCGTGAGTTTCGCTGACACTGGCGAAGTCATGGAGTGCCGCAAGTTCGGCAAGAATATCGGAGGCCGAGTTCACGCTCAAGTCGGTGAACTTTATCACTCACACGATTCCAGGCGCGGCAGTCTGATGCGTTTCTGCGGCTATCCCGCATGGCAACTCGTGGGGCTGACCTGCATCGGCTGGTCCGGAGCTAACTTCAAGCCCTACCAAGTCGATCTCCCAGACCATTTCCTCTTCAAAGGGCCGCACCCACTCAACTTGAATAAAGGAGACACCTTCAGGTTTACGTCCACCGGGATGGGTGCCGTTGGTCACGAATACGATGTCAGGCTATCGACCATCCTCCGAGCCACTAAAGATCCGGCGAGGAAAGGACTCGTCAAACCCGAGGGCATTACGACCCTAGCAAGTAGCCAAGACCAACGAAACGTGCTCGATTTCAATGCCGAAGCTAACACGGCGCGATTTGGTGAAGACCAAACGATCGCAGAGATCATCTATTGGGAGCGCCCCGAAGGGTGACGGATCTTCCACACGGGATCGATCGCCACCGCCTGGAGCCTCTTTCACGAAGAGGCCCTGACTTAGTTGGTCAAGAACGTGCGGCACCATTACAAGGTGATGCCCGCGAAACCCTAGGCGTCCATCACTGCTGACGCGCGCGGTAGTAGCCCGCACGAGCCGCAAAGGGATCCGCATCTTCCACGGTACCACTCACACCCGTCGCAAAGATTTCCCAGTCGATAAGATCGATCGAGAATTCGATATCAGCGGTGACTCCGTCAGGGATGGTG
>JAACDM010000277.1 GCA_009936795.1 Verrucomicrobiaceae bacterium
GATAGCGTCTGCTTCTTGAAATGTCATGCCAGCGTTCTGCCACTGTCGGCGACAAGCCTGAAGGATCTGCGTTGGAGAACGAACATCGTCAAATTCCGTCACCTCAATTTTTTGGATTCTCGTTACTCCTCCGCCGAATTGCTGAGCCCATCCGATACAATAGTGCCCATTGTCATCGAGAATAGCGGCCAGGCTCACTTGATAGCCTTCAGCGTTAGAGACGTTCCCTGCCTCTTGTGATTGCGCCCTACGTGCGGTGAGACGACCATTGTTGTGAGCCAAAGCCAAGGGTGCCCCTGCTTGTGCCGTGGCTTCATAGAAGAGGAACCGTTCATTGCCGCCTGTCGTTTTCAAATACCGAGAAGGCACCTTTCGTATTTGAGACCACCAATGACCGTCTTTGGGTTTTGGAAGACCGATGGGAGGGCTGGTCGCATGCAATGTCATCTTCCAGTCCAGCCCGTGCAGTCGCTCGGAGTCGGCTTGCATCAATCGTTTGTAGTAGCTCATCCGGGTTTCCTTCCGATGCAATTGATGAGGTTTCGGATAGTAGGCTAGCGGAACTCCGAATGGCGTCTCCACGCTGACACTGATCGGTTGGCCTTCTTCGCCGCCGTAGACGTGAATTACGGGTGTGTCCCACATTCCGGTCGAACGAAGGTTGGTCGCCAAATGCTCTGGGCGCTCGACGAATTTTGGCAAGTGATCGAGCAGCGCACTCGGCGGGCCCAACTGGCCCAATCCTCCCGGGCTTCACATCGATTTCGGATCATCGATCTTGATCGAACTCTCTCCAATGACTTGCACGCCCCATTCGTGCACGATCAGGGGCCCGACTCGCGCAGGCTTCCCAAGCGAGGGGGCTTTGGCTTCTTTGGAAGGCTCGCGGTAGTCGACCCAGTCTATCAGAGTGTCCACATGGAGATGTGAGACCTCCCACTTGAGTGACGTCGTGGTCCACCATCTAAAACGATTCTCGTGATCGTTCAGGGCGAGATAGCTGGATGTGGCTATTCTCTGCCGCGCCTCTTGCTTGCCAATCTTATCGTTCTGATAGAGAATGTCTGGGTTGTTCTCGCCGTAAGTGTATCCAAACTGACGTTGTGTGGCGGAGAATTCATTCGAAATCTTATGGCGTTGATACGGCGCGTAGCTTCTTTGCACGACGTCGATGGCAAAGTCTCCAAGACCGCCAGCGTCATAGACGATGTTTTCAACGGGATCTCGATACAACGAGTAGCTAATGGCCAGCGTAGGATTGCTTAGCCCAAAGCCTTCTTCGGTATCGGTAGGATCGCCAGGATCCAGTTCTGGGATCGATACGATTTCATCGACTTTCCCTCCGATTGTTACCGTGACTAACTTTGAATTGGTCTGCGACATAAGGATGGTCTCATTGTCTAACCAAATTGCTGCTGGCTTGGGAAATGAAGAGGAAGAGCAGATCATCCGGCATTGAAGCGGGATTCGAGTGAGCACCCCGTTGGCGACGCTGATGAATCGGGGGCTAGGCAGCATGCCATGATTGCCCTGAAATAGACGCGAGCCGTCAGGATATAGAATGCCAATCCTTGAACTATCAGTCTCGAACACGAGGCTTTCTTGTCCCGCCGTGAACTGAAAACTCGTTACAGGAAAGGCTCCCTTCTCGTTGTATCGGTGACTGATGGAGATGGCGCTTGCATCAACGACCCCTAGCAGCGAACCGTTGTTTTGACGAATGACTTTCTCTCCCACGAGAGTCAATGACAAGGCCATCGCTTGAAATGGCGTAACGCTGATCGACAATCAGTTCGGAGAACCGACTAAGCACACGGAACTTGTCGTTCAGCATGAGAAGGGCTTCTCGGTTCACTTCCTTCCCGTTTAAAAAGTCTGAATGCCAGAGTTGATCCGTCGATATCCGAGGAACATTCTCCACCCAGTAAAGGGAGGCATCGAGATCAGGTGCCGCTAGTGTCATGGGCACCTTGGCCAGCATGGACTACCAGCACGCGCATCATCGGCTAACTAAGGTCTTGACCGATTTATTTGGCTTAATGATAGGTCGGTCTATCGTTAACGTAAATAGCGTTGATACGAGGCGCTCGGGGAGGTTTACCCTCGCGCATCAGGATATTACAGTTTCAAGAAGTCTCCATCGATATGAGCTTTGCGAGAAAAGAAGGTGAGCAGTCGCTGCGACCTACATCATGTGCAGAGTTCCTCAGGCGGATAGGACGCGCAGGGTATACTAAATCTATAGTTTGGAAGCGCCTCAGGAAACTTCAGTTCTTTCAAACTTGAATATAGCTATGATAGTTTCGGGTGCTGATATGGCCCAATTATTAGTGGTGTCAGGACGAAGGCAGTAATTTTACTGCGTTCTTTGACCTCTCGATGAAAGTCAGAATGTTTCAGCATGACACTGGGATTCTTGGGCTCGCAGAGGTCATCGACGTGACGGGCTTTCGACGTGGCATTGTCGTTTCATGGATATGCCACGACGGCGCAAACACAGGCGAGTATCAAAGTAGCATCAAGAAAGGCGATCGTTCGATCGAGTGAAACGGCAACA
>JAACDM010000278.1 GCA_009936795.1 Verrucomicrobiaceae bacterium
AGACGTGGAGGGTCGTTTCTCGGTGGGCAAAGCGAGTGAACTCGAAGTGCTCAATGCGAAGGTTGCCGTGAGCGGTCGCGAGGCGCAGCTGGCCGTAGCGAAACAGAGCCTAACGGAAACCGTGAACATGGCGGTAAGCTTTCTCGGAAATGAGCTTGTTGGAATGCGTGCGGCGGCTCCGAGCCCATCGCTTGCTACAGAGACTGATGCGGCTGTCTGCTTTGACAAGGCGCAGCGTTTCAATCCTGAGTATCTCGGAAGGCAGCGGCAGATTGCGATTGAGACCCTTCGATTAAGTGTGGCACAGAACCAGGGGAAGCCTTCCCTCGATTTCTTAGGAAGCTTTGGAGTGACCGGATTGTCAGAGAACTTTGCGGATGCGATGTCAGACGTTGGGCGAGTGCAGAGCCCCACCTGGTCTGTGGGACTAGAATTGCGGGTTCCGCTAGGTGGCGGTAAGAAAGGGAAGAGCGATATTCACACAGCTAGTCTTCGGCGGAAACAGGCCATTCGGCAGCTCAGTGTGTTGAGAACCCAGATGCGTGGTGCGGTGGAGAACGCTCTCTTTAAAGTGCGCTCTGCTCAGAGCAATGCGGTTAGTTTCGCTAAGACCACCGGGCTCAACGAAAAACTGCTCGACACTGAACTAGAGCGCCTCAAAGCCGGAAAGTCCTCTGCTGGAAAGATCCTTGAAGCTGAACAAGCACTTTTCGAGGCAAGGAACTCCGAGCTCGAGAACCTCGTTGGTGTTCAGCGTTCTTTGTTAGAAATGGATGTGGTCATGGGCACCGTTCTTGAGAAGCTAGGCATTGAGTGGACTCGAGCCCAGCTCGCGGCGAGGACGGCATCCCTTTTCAAACAACAGCACATCCCTGACGATAGCATCGTCGCCTATCGCCAATCTCTCGACTCTTTGATCCAACAGAATCCATGATTGCACGACTCACGATCTGCTTATTTGTTAGTATTGCCACGCCCTTGTTTGGCCAGACGTCCTTCAATGGTATCACTGAGCCTGCATCCGATGCGGAGCTGAGTTTCCCTGTCTCGGGAGTACTGGCGGAATTGCCCTTCCGTGAAGGCGAATTTGTCCGTGAAGGAGAGGTGGTCGGGCGGCTGGGCAATCGGAGAGAGGAACTCGAAGTTTCTCGTCGTCAGCTCATTCTCGACAACGCGACGATGGATCTGAAACGCACGCAACAGCTCTATGACAAGACGGGCTCGATTAGTGAGGAAGAACTCGATGAGAAACGTGCTACGGTGAAAGTTGCTGAAACTGAGTTGGCCATTGCGAGAGAGGACGTGAATCGGCGCCTTCTGGTGGCCCCCTTTGATGGGCTTATTGCCAATCTCCATGGTCTCGATAAAGGGGAGGGCGTTGAGTTGCTGACACCTGTCGTTCGGTTGGTCGATGCTAGCACCTGTGTGTTTGTCTGCAATTTGCCAGCAAATGCTGCAAAGGCAGTAAAACCCGAAGCAAAGGCCTCGATTCAGATTGGAGAGGTGAATATTCCTGGCTTTGTCAGTTTCATCTCCCCAGTGATCGAGCCTTCTAGCGGTCTCCTCAAAGTGAAGGCCCGCTTTGAGAACCCTGAACGTCTCATTGTCCCTGGCGCAGCGGGGCAACTGACCTTTCTTGAGTAGTCATGCGTGATGATCAGATAGAAGATCTTGGTCAGTATGCTGAGCAGCTTGATGCCGTCGTGCAAGCAGAGCAGCCGGTGGCCGAGTTTTGGGAGCGCTTGCTAGAGAGCTATTGCGTGCTTAGCGGGGCGAAGCGGGCGATTCTTCTTGTGACCAAGAAGGCGGAGACGCAGTGGCGCAAGGCGGCCTATCACGAGCGTGAGGCTGCTGTTGTTGAGTTGCCTCTAGCAAAGTTTCAGCAGCTTGCTATCAAGGCAGCCGCGAGTGTAGGCAAGCCTGTGCCAGCCGGAGCTGGTGCGGTGGCCTTGGGGGTGTCGCTTCGCTTGCTAACCGATGAGAATACTTGTGTGGCCGTCTTCTTGATCGAAGGGCGCGATGACGAGGCGATCCAATCGATCCTGGAGCGCTTGCAACTGGTATCGACGGCACCGCGTGTCTATCAACTACAGCAATCTGTTCGCACCAGTCATCAGGATGCGGACAAGTTTGCCAAGGTTCTTGATCTCATCGCACCCATTCATGAGGAAGATCGCTTTGTGGCCGCTGGGCTTACCTTGTGCAATACAGTGGCGACGCGCTTGGAATGTGAGCGTGTGAGTCTTGGCTGGTGGGAACGTGGCTATGTGCGCTTGCAGGCTGTCAGTCGCATGGAGAAATTTAATCGACAGATGGCGGCAGCGCAGACGTTGGAGACGGCTATGGATGAGGCGTTAGAGCAGGATACGGAAGTGCTTTGGCCTCCGGTCGACTCATCGGTGATTGCTCGCGATCATGAGAAATATGCCCAAGCTGAAGGTTCTGGGAATGTGCTGTCGATACCTCTGCGAGGAAACGGCGAGGCTCTTGCCGTACTGACATGCGAACGTGATGTCCAGCCGTTCACGGAGCTGGAGGTTCAGCAGTTGCGCCTTGTCACGGATCTCTGTACTCCGCGACTCACGGACTTGAAGGATCGGGATCGTTGGATTGGTTCGCGTTGTGCCGACGGGGCCAAACGGCGATGCGCAAGCTTGTTGGGGCCAGAACACACGTGGGCCAAGGTGCTTACCTTGGGCATGGCCGCGTTGCTGGCCGTGCTGATCTTCGTCAAGGTAGACTATCGCGTGGAAAGTGATTTCATCCTGCGGAGCGATCAGGTCGCTTATCTGACAACGCCGTTCGACGGCTATATTGAAACGGTGCACTTGGAGGCTCCGGCAAAGGTGAAGCAAGGCGATCTGCTTCTTGCATTGCAAACGGACGAGCTTCTGCTGCAAGAAGCGGCTGAACTTGCCAATGTGAATGCGTATGCTCGCCAGGCCGAGCGTGCGCTTGCCCAGAATCAGCTCGCGGACATGCAGATCGCCGAGGCGCAAGTCAAGCAAGCTGAGGCGCGATTGGCGATTGTTAGGAATCAGTTGGGACAGGCGGAGATTCGCGCACCGTTTGACGCCGTCATCATTGAGGGGGATCTGAACGAACTGCTTGGTAAGCCAATCGAGAAGGGGAGTCCTTTATTCAAGCTTGCTCAGCTCAGTAAGCTTTGTGTCGAGGCGAAGATCGATGAACGCAATGTGCACGAAGTCGCGCTTGAGCAGCCTGGTGAGATTGCTTTCATCAGTCAGCCCAAATTCAAGTTCCCTGTCAAAGTCACACAAATGGAAGCGGCCGCCTTTCCGGAGGGAGAGGGGAATACCTTTCAAGTCCGCTGTGATTTCACGGAGGCAGTGCAACCCTGGTGGCGGCCCGGTATGATGGGCGTCTGCAAGATCGAGGCGGGCAAACGTCGTCTGCTGTGGATCTTTGGACATCGCACCGTCGATTTCTTCCGACTCTGGCTCTGGTGGTAGCAAGGACATGGCGACAGACGAACAGACTTTTAGTTAATCTTGGTACCGCGTCGGGAATGAACGATTGCATCTACGGCCCGGTATTCGGGTTCAACGTCAGCGCTATCGAGGCGAACTCTGGTATGTGCTAGAGAATCCTTGGAGCAATCAATTCTTTCGCATGAGTACGGAAGCTTACGCATTTGTGGGGCGTTTGCGGCCTGATCGTACGGTAGACGAAGTGTGGCAAGAGTGTATGAAGAAGTTTCCGGAGTCCGCTCCCGGACAGGG
>JAACDM010000279.1 GCA_009936795.1 Verrucomicrobiaceae bacterium
TACCAGGTCGGCGTCAGGGTCTTCGCGAGACGTGTCCATTTTCAGTCGGGAGGCAAATGTCCGATTGTTCTGAAATATTAACCAAGAAACTTCCCTGGGTTGAGGATGCCCTTTGGATCGAGCGCTTGTTTCATGGTTTGATGGACTTGCATGGCCACCGGTGAGACGGCTTGGCTAAACCAGCGCTTCTTGGCAAGGCCAATGCCGTGCTCTCCTGAGACGACGCCTCCCCATGCAAGGATCTGGGTGAAGAGTCGATCCAGGGCTTCATCAACTTGCTTGAGATTTGATTCATTCTCCATGGGGGGCACCATGATGTTCACATGGATATTGCCATCACCCGCGTGTCCAAAGGATGCAATGCTATAGCCTGTTTCTTCCTGGAGCTGTTCCGAGAACTTAGCGAGATCAACCAGACGTCCCCGTGGGACGACGATGTCTTCGTTCAGTTTCGTGAGGCCGGTGGCTCGCAGACTGTAAGAGAAGGCTCGGCGAATTTCCCAAATGCGCTCGCACTCCTCCTCGGGGACGGCGCTCGCCAATGTGACGACATTGAGTTCATCCAGTAGTTTCTCCAGCTGAGCACACTCGGACTGCACGCTCGACTCTTGACCATCGATCTCTAGTAAGAGATGTGCATCGCCATCTGGAATCAACTCCCGGCCCACGTGTTCGCGAGCGGCTTGGAGTGTGAATTTATCGCTGATCTCCAGTGCCGAAGGCAAATGACCAGCGCCCAGAACACGCTGCACAGCGTTCGCTGCCTCATGAAATTCACGGAACGAGCATGAGATCATGGCACGAGCTGGAGGATTGGGCAGCAGCCGGAGAGTAACCTCAGTAACGATTCCGAGCATTCCCTCAGAACCGACAAACATACCCACGAGATCGAAACCCGTCTTGTTCTTGTGGCAGCGGCTTCCACACTGGAGGACCTGTCCATCGGCAAGAACGACTTCCAGCCCAAGGATGTATTGACGTGTGACCCCGTATTTAACACACCTTGGCCCTCCTGCGTTGGTTGCCACGTTTCCCCCGAGCGAGCACTCTTTCAGGCTAGCAGGATCGGGAGGGTAGAAGAGCCCCTTTTCCAGAACGGCTTGTTGCAAGTCATTGGTGATCACGCCGGGCTCCACGATGGCGACCCCATCTTCGACGTGGATCTCTTTAATAGAGTTCATCTCGGCAAGTGATAGGGCGATGCCACGCTGAATTGGGACACATCCTCCGACATAGCCCACCCCGGCCCCTCGAGCAGTCACCGGGATTTCGTGTAAGTGGGCAAACTGCAACGTTTTCTGGACATCGCTTGTGGATTTTGCCAGCACGACGCAAGATGGAGCCTCTGCTGCATGCCAGCGATCCTGAGAATGTGCCTCTATAGTTGCCGGATCTGTTCTGACTAGATTCCCTGGCAAAAGAAGCTCCAGTCCTTCCATCCAGCCATGCGAATTTCTGTTTTTCAGATTTTTCATATTTTAAACGTGTTTGCGTAATTAACCAATCTTGCAAATAAGAGAAACTTAACTTCTTTTCTGGACATTGCTCTCCCTGGTTCCTTATCTACGTCACCGTGTCGGTCGTAGAACTTACAGAAATTCGCAAGGATGCTGGATTCACCTTCCCTGAAAAGCTGGTGGATCAAAGCAGCCCAACAGCGCAACATCACAACGCTCTACTGCGTGGGCTGACGCACAAACTGAACAATCTATTGGCGGTCGTTCAAGGTTTTTCGAGCCTCGTCCTCATGCAAGACGGGCTCGATGAGATGTCTCAAGAAAACCTCAAACACATGAAGGATGCGGCAGGCAGTGCCTCCGATCTTGGTGAGCAGATCCTTCCTGCTGGTGGGTGTTCTCGAGTAGATCTGGCGGAGCTGAAATTGGCGGAATTTGTTCCCATGCTGATCAATCGTCTACGCAGCCAAGTCGAGAAATCTAGCATCCCGTTCGAGTCGAATGTTGGTCAGGATTTGCCGGTGATTTTGACGGATCAGGGCAAACTTCGAATGATATTAGACCGGCTTGTGACCAACGCGGTTGAGGCGGTCGGCACTCGAGGGGATATCGCGGTGGACGTCCTCGCGCCTGGCCAGGTGCCAGGGAGCAAATCCGATTGTGTCGATGTTTTCGTGAGAAACACAGGATCTGAGATCCCTGAGGAGAAGCTTCTTGAAATCTTCCAGCCATTCTACACCACGAAAGACAGCACCCATCTGGGAATAGGACTGAGCACTGCTTACGTGCTGGCCGGCCAGCTTGACATGGATCTTGGGGTGCGCAGTGTCGATGGTACGACGACCTTCTGGCTCCGCCTCAAAGTGGCCTCTTAGGCTTTACAGTTTCTTCTCATCTGCGGATAATCCCGGATTTGTCGGGAATTTCCCTTGTGGCTGGTGCAATTTTTATAACTCTTTTCTGGTCAATGGGTTAAGTTGAGTTTGGTCATCCCTTGGGCCCATGGATGGTTGCGGAATCCGTTTCGTAGAGTAATTTCTACGAACTCAAACACTGTTCGTGTCTCCACGGAAGGCGTTCTCCCAAACTCACATTTATGGTCATCGGAACTCCTGCCCTCGTCCGTCGTCTTCTCTGTCTAACGGCTTCCACGTTTACCCTCCTCTCTGGCGCTTCTTTTGCTGATGATCGTGCGATCAGTCAGAGGATTGATGAGTTAGTCACTAAGAATTATCGCAAGCACGGAATCAAACCCAACGCCCCGACCTCCGACCATACTTTCGTGCGTCGATCCTATTTGGATATTATTGGACGGGTCCCAACGTTTCAGGAGTCCCAGAAGTTTCTCAGTGCAGATTCCCCGAGCAAGCGGGGCCAACTCATCAATTACTTGTTGAGGTCTGAAGGTTATGTTAGTCATTGGTTCAACTACTGGGCCGATATTCTGCGGGTGAAATCAAGCATTGAGGGCGATGCGGGAGCAGCCTACTCGGACTGGGTTAAGGATACCCTTCGGCAAAACAAGTCTTATCGCCAAATGGTTAGAGATTTGGTCACTGCCGAAGGCTATGTTTGGGACAATGGTGCAGTGGGTTATTACATGCGTGACGCTGGGATGCCTCTGGACAATATGTCCAATACCACGCAAATCTTTCTAGGTACTCAGTTAGTATGTGCTCAGTGCCACAATCATCCTTTCGATAAGTGGAAGCAGAAAGATTACTATGAGATGGCTGCTTACACCTACGGCATGCAGACACGAGTGAATCCCGAGAAGGTGGTCAATGTGGATGGCAGGATGGCCAAGCTGGAGAAGCGTGGTGCGAAACGTGATCGCAACAGAGAGATGAATCGTCACATTCGCAGTGCGCTCCGTGATCTGTTAGAGCCGCTAAGCTATCGTGTTGTTCACGATGAGGAGAAGATGCTAAAGCTTCCGGATGACTATCAGTATGATGATGCTGATCCTAGAGAGACAGTCAAAGCCAGCACCATCTTTGGTAAGCGAGTCACGGGGAGGAATAGCAAGAAGCTGACTTCGTATGCAGACTGGCTCACAGGGATCGATAATCCTCGTTTTATAAAGATCATCGTCAATCGCCTATGGAAGGAAGTCATGGGGGTTGGGTTGGTTGAGCCAGTGGATGATTTTAAAGACGACACTGTGGCGAGTAATCCAGACTTGTTTGCCTATTTGGAGAGAGAGATGGTCAATATCGACTACGACATGCGTCGCTTTCTTGGGATTCTCTACAACACGCGGACCTATCAGCGCCAGTCGACGACGGATGATATTAATCTAGACGATTACCATTTCCCTGGGCCTGCACTTCGTCGCATGTCTGCCGAACAGATCTGGGACTCGCTATTGGCTGTGACGATTCCGGCGGTGGACGAACGCGAGGGTGGTTCTAAGTATCGCAAGCGGTATGAAAAGATGAAAGAGCAGGCTGAGGGATTGGAGTCTATGAAGAAGCAGCCACAGCAGATTCTGAATGTGGCCAAGGAAATCGCCAAAGTCGAATATGACCATGATCAAGCATCAAGTGGCTTGCGCAAGCGAGTTGCCAAAGCTCGAGAAGAAGGTAATGATAGTCTTGCAAAGGAGGTCAACAAGGAGATGCGCGCGGCTTCCAAAGTGCGTGATGAGAAAGTGGATGGAATTCGACAAGCCTTTGAGGCTACCTATGTGAGTAACACCATGAAGGGTGCGTCGATGAGCATGATGAAGATGGGTGAGGTGAAAGGGAGTGCGAAGATTTCCAAGGATCCACGTTGGAAAGGATACGATGGCGATTACGTCAGAGCATCTGAGGTACGTTCCCCCGCGCCTTCTGGTCACTTCCTGAGACAGTTTGGGCAGTCTGATCGTGAGACGATTTCAGCGGCGGAGATTGAGGCTTCTGTGGCCCAAGTGCTCAACCTGCTCAACGGGGAGGTTTTCGATCAACTCGTGAGTTCGAAGAGCCTTCTGATGAAGGGTATTGATCAGCTATACGGAGATGATGAGAAGCAGGATTACATCTTTATGAGCTTGCTGACGCGAGAGCCAAGCGAGCGAGAGCGCGAGATTATGAGCAAGCAGTTCTCTGCTGCCGATGATTCAAAAGACGCCTGCAAGACGATCATTTGGTCTCTCCTGAATACGAAAGAGCTCCTTTTCATCCAGTAAATCATTCCGCAATCAAATAGTTAAACCTGTTCCCCTAACTCTCACTTTACTCTGAAATCCATCATCAATCGCTCGGACGAACTTAGCCGTCGCGGCTTCCTTTCACAAACTGCCGGGGGCCTCCTCGGCGTCAGCTTGATGCCTTCCTTGGCACCGACAAGTTTGTTTGCGCAGACGCGCAATCCTAGTGCGAAGGCAAACAAGGTGATCTACCTCTACATGTCTGGTGGCATGAGCCACATGGATACGTTTGATCCAAAGCCCGGAGCGGATGAGCAAGGGCCTGTCCAGGCGATCGACACGAATGTGGATGGCATTAAGATTAGTGAGTACTTGCCAAGCCTCGCTCGACAGATGGATAAGATGGCCTTGGTGCGTTCGCTCAGCTCTACGCAAGGTGCTCACGAGCAGGGCCAGTATTTCATGCATTCGAGCTACACTCCCCGAGGCACCATTCAGCACCCTGGTCTAGGAGCGTGGATGCATCGACTCGATGGGCGCAAAAACAGCACATTGCCTGCCAGTGTGAGGATTGGTGGAAGTAGTCGTGGCTCCGGTTCGGGTTTCTTGGAATCTAAATTCGCACCACTTGTGATCAACAATCCGAATGATGGTCTCAAGAACAGCAAGCGTCGCCAGGGGATGTCAGAGAAGGAATTCAAAGACCGCCTGGATTTGGCCAGTGCCTTCGATGAAGAATTTCACCGCCGTTACAATCACAAGAAAGTGCGGGCCTATACGGACATGTACGAAGATGCGATTCGGCTAATGAAGAGTGAGGATCTCAAGGCGTTCGATCTTAACAAAGAGTCGAAAGATGTTCGTGATGAATACGGAGACAATTCGTTTGGCCAGGGCTGCTTGTTGGCCCGTCGCCTCATTGAGAATGATGTTCGCTTCGTCGAAGTGTCTCTTGGTGGTTGGGATACCCACAACAACAACTTCGATTCGGTGTCTCGCCGCGCTGGTGATCTGGATCAGGCGATGGCTACTCTGATTTCCGATCTTGAGCGTCGTGGTCTTCTCGAAGAGACGTTGGTTGTTCTTGCCACTGAATTTGGGCGAACACCACGAATTAATGAGAACGATGGCCGCGACCACTTTCCTAAAGCCTTTAGTGGTGTCCTTGCTGGTGGTGGAATCAAGGGTGGTCAGGCCTATGGTGTGACGGATGAGACGTCTTCCAACGTGCTAGACCAACGCGTGAGTGTGCCCGATTTTAATGCGACGATTGCGCATGCGTTAGGCTTGCCGCTTGATGAAGTGGTCTACTCGCCGTCCAAGCGCCCATTCACCGTGGCGCACAAAGGACGTCCAGTAATAGATCTGCTTGCCTAACGCTTCCGCGATGGGTGACTTGATGCTCCTAATAGGTGCCACGTCTATGGTGGTCAAGGATTCTGCAGCTTTGATTGAGGCTTGCCTCTTCCTGCCGTTGGGCGTGCTGCTCTCGGTTGTCATCATCGAGGTCTTTTCGGGGGGGCGTAAGGGCGTTGATTTAGATAAGGCTGTCGTTGTGCTGTTAGTGTCGGGTAGTGCTCTCTTCTTTGTGGGTGCCTTTCTTACCTTCTCTCAGGCTTCGAATCTCGGTCAACAGATCGCGGCGAAGGCTGCCGGTACAGGGGTATTGTTAGGGGTGTTATGTGCAGTGGCGGCAATGCTGAAGCAGCAATGTTATTTGCAGAAGCTTCTGGCTGCGGCTCGAGCTCGCACACGCCGCAGAAACTCAGGTGGAGGACTTTGGCCTGTGCTATATAGCATGACGCTATTGGTTACTGTTGGAGGTGGCGTAGCGGTGGCGTGGCTTCGCCCTGATCTTCAGGGCCTAGCTGCAGGAAACTCCACTCCTGAGAGTGATTTGCTGGTGATGGAAGACGACGTTGATTCTGATCCTGCAGGTCAGTCGCCTCTCTCTATTGGAGAGTTGGCACAAGATTCCACGACCACATTAGAGCCGTTCTCCACGGCAACGCTTGAGCCGGATGTAGAAGAGCCCGAGCGAGCAATCATGGAGGAGCCAAATGAGATGGAGATGGCTGAGAATGATCCCGTTCCAACTCCTGATTCGGTTGTGTCAGCTGAGGAATCAACGCTTGAGCCTGATCCAAGGCTAGAATCTCAGCCCAAATCTCCTCCGGTTGCCATGGTGGCCAAGGTCGATCCAGGAGCACTCACCACGTTCAAGGGGAGTATTGTTCCAATGCTAAGAGACCGTTGTTTGGACTGCCATGGCGAAGAGAAACAAAAGGGCGGCCTCCGATTGGATTCGCCTGCATGGATCCGTCAGGGCGGCAATAGCGGTCCTGTCATAATCGCTTTTGATCCGGACAAGAGCTATTTTTACACATCGACTGTTCTGCCTGGGGATGATCCTGATATCATGCCTGCTAAGGGGAAGCCACTAACGAGCGCACAGACCAGCGCGATTAAACGCTGGATTCGTGGAGGTGCGCCCATGGGTGATGGCAGGGATCAAGAAGTGGCCAGCGCAGCGGTGGCGGCACGCCAAGCAAAGTTCGGTAGACAGGGTGCTAGTGCTGGCGAGCTCGCTGGAACCGTAATGGAAGCGTTGAAGCAAGCGCACATTGGATTCAAGCCCCTGGACGGCGGTCTTTACGAGATTGATTGTAGCCTTACGCGCAATTATCCTGAAGTGAAATTAGACCTTTCTATTCTTGATCCCATTGCGGACAAGATCCACACACTTGACCTGTCCAAAACAAAGATCAAGAATGCTGGCTTAGCACCGGTGGCCAAGCTCAAGAATCTGCGCAGACTCTTGCTTAGTCGCACAACGGTAGGAGACGACGCTCTCATCCATGTGTCTGGGCTCATGGAACTAGAAATTCTGAATCTCTACGGTACGAATGTTGGCAACGATGGGCTCGAGCACTTGAAGGGTCTCTCGCGGCTAAAGAAGCTCTACTTGTGGAACTCGAAAGCGACGAGTGCTGGAGGAGAACGTTTGATAAAGGCGATTCCGAAGCTGGAAGTAAACGTTGGTCAGTGAAGGCGGACCATGTCCTCCACGAGTTGCGTCCAGGGAAAGACTAGAACAAGTCAGTTATAGCGGCATACACCTTTGCTGATGGCTTGAGTGCGCCTTGGGAAAGATTGTGATCGACGAGGCGCCGCTGATCTGTGGGTAGCATTTCCAGCAAACTGCTTGTCTCTTGTTTTTCAATCTCGACTGAAGAGATATCCATGCGTTCGAGAAACTCTAAGTGAGAGCCAAGAATCCCATTGGGACCGAAGTTCGGTCCCAATGGAGACGGTGATCTGGACTTTGCTTAAGGCTCGCCGCGAAGGGATAGTTCGAGGTGGTGTAGACCTGATCGTTCGATGCTCGTGAAACGAGCTTCACGTAGGCATGAGTGAAGCTCGTCTTCGGTGAGACAAACAACAGTCTATGTTCTTGCTTCGGCAACGTAGTAGAGACGGAAGAAATGCTCGGCTCCGTTCCACTCATAGCCCCAATCGCTAGTATCTTTGAAAGTTCCCACTTCCTGAATCTCGGCTGCGCATGCGGCTAGGAACGGATCTTCGTTTTCTGGGAGGATCCGACGGCGCAGGAGCCTCTTGATAGAAAGGTCCGTCTGTCGGACTCTAATGAGAAGGTCAACCCAAGGTAGACAGAACAATAGGGCAAATGCCAATACAGCCAACTATCCAACTCCCTGAGAGTGCGTGGAAGAGTACGAAGGACGCGCCCATGAAGGCCACCAGACCCATCTTTCAGATGAGGATCGCTTGGAAGGTGCTGCAGGCGTAGCCTAGGATAGCCAAGCCTGCGATCAGTAGAGCGGTCGGTAGCATGCGGGGGGAAGGAATGAAGAGGGCAGATCGCTGTTTGTAAAGATCTGGCAAATTTTTACAACGTTTAGCAAATAGGTCTTTGGTAGGCTCGGTCTCGAGAGTGATCGATATGATGTGTCAGGTTAGTATTGTTCGTGCCTACGATTCTGGTGAATTCTCTACAAGTTTTGGTTCTTGTTCTTGGGCAGACTCAGGTAAGAAGACGCGTACCTGTGCAGGAGCGCCTAGTACGAATGGGTGATCAAGGTTCCCGCCGGCATGGATTCTCTGGAAATCTTCGTGGATTGCCGCTAGCCACGCCTCTTTGATGGGAATCGCTGTGCTCGTGAAAGTCTCCGCGGCTGGATCGTAGGCATAGGTTCTGCCAGATGGCTCTGTGGTGTCTTCAGTTCCACTGAGCCAGAAAGAGCAGAGATCGCGGTAGCCGTCGCCTGTGACATCTCTAAAATCGACGAGATGGGCCGAACAGGGCGGTCTCTCCTCAAAGTCATTGTTCTTGAATCGCCAGAATCTGTTTCCGGTGACTTGATTGACAAGAAAGAGGTCAGTTACGGTGCCACTGCGTTCCCAGGGGCCATTTGATCCGACGATCAGAGCTACCGCTGGTTTCTCTAGAGCGACCCATTTTAGTGCGGCATACTGGCTGTCAAGAAGAGTGAGGGGGTCACCGGTTGCGGGAGGATACTGGAAGATTGGGCTGCCCAGCCCGTCTACTGCTCCGAAGCAGGTCATGAGCTTTCCGGCTTCTGTCGCGCCGCTCTGATAGTGGTAGAACCAAATGATCCCGCGATCTGCTTTCCCGAAATCCCACTGAGGCAAACAGCGCGCCGAGAAATCTACTTGTCGGATGCCGATCTCATAATCACGGAGGATTTCTAACCGTCGGCTATTCAGGGATTGCTCGGATCTAAGGAATTCATTCACTGCCTTGGGAATCGGGCGGTCGCTGGGGCGCTCATGCAGCACATTCGGCAAAGGCTTGTCAGAGGAAGGAGGCTCGAATGTCTCGAGAGGGGTAGAATCGGCCGGAGCTGAAACTGGGCCCGCAACTTGAACCGAATTGCCCGCCCGGATCGCGTTTATAAGCGAGACGGTGCCGATGAGCAGTAGTCCACCGCAGCTGAAGGCCAGCCAGAAGCGCTTCCACGTCGCCGCACGCTTGGAACGGCAGCTTCGGGCTTGTTGCAGGAACTCAAACTCCACGTGCTCTTATTGGGCGTCTCTGACGCCGAGATCAAGCTCGACCTGTTTTTTAACTTTCCTGGCACCCGGTTGCCCTCTAAGTAGCGGCCATGCGGATACTATCTGGCATTCAGCCGAGTGGAGCCTTTCACATCGGGAATTACTTCGGCATGATGGAACCTTCCATTCGTCTTCAAGACGAGGGTGAGGCCTACTACTTCATCGCGGACTACCACGCACTCACGACGGTGCAGGATGGGGAGACCTTGCGGCAGAATTGCTTCGAAGCCGCACTCGATTTCTTGGCCTGCGGACTAGATCCTGTGAAGTCCGTCTTCTTCCGGCACTCTGCCGTACCCGAGGTCACCGAGCTTTCGTGGTTACTGAGTACGGTTACGCCGATGGGGCTGCTGCAGCGCTGTCACTCTTACAAGGATAAGGTCGATAAGGGGATCACACCATCACATGGGCTTTTCGCTTACCCGGTGCTGATGGCTGCGGATATCTTGATCTATGACAGTGATATCGTGCCCGTAGGGAAGGATCAGAAGCAGCATGTCGAGGTCACTCGGGACATTGCGATCAAGATGAACGAGATCTTTGGGGAAGGCTTGCTCAAGCTGCCCAAACCACAGATTCGAGAGTCTATGGCGAAAGTGACAGGTCTTGATGGTCAGAAGATGAGCAAGAGCTATGGCAATACGATAGACATCTTTGGTGCCGAGAAACAGCTGCGGAAGAAGATCATGAAGATCAAGACGGATTCTGTCGAAGTGGACCATCCCAAGGATCCTGAGGCTTCGATTATCTACGAACTCTATCAATTGTTCGCCAATGAGTCCGAGGTCGAAGCGATGGCAAACGACTTTCGTAATGGTGGTGTGGGGTACGGTGACTTCAAGAAGCGCTTATGGGAGGCATACTGGGAATACTTTGCTCCCATGCGTGCGCGGAGAGAGGAACTATTGGCCAATCGTGACCATGTAGATGAAGTTCTCAAGCAGGGCGCGGAGAGGGCTCGCGAACTGGCAACGGGTGTGCTCGGGCGTGTGCGGCACGCGATGGGGCTGTAGTTAGGGGTGTTCTATGAATGGTGTCCTCGTCACCGGAGCAGCGGGCTTCATCGGCGCGGCCGTCTCTCAGGCTCTCTTAGATCAGGGCCATCGCGTCTACGGGATCGATAGCCTGAATGACTACTACGACATTCGTCTCAAGATGCATCGTCTGGATGGTCTGAGGGCGCATCCTGGATTCCAGTTTGATGCCGTTGACATCGAGAAGCCAGAGGATACGAATCGTTATTTGGAACGACATAAAGTTGATGTGGTCTATCATCTAGCGGCCCGGGCGGGCGTGCGCTACAGTGTGGACCGCCCTTACGTTTATCAGACTTCAAATGTGATCGGTACGCTGAATGTCCTCGAAGCCATGCGTTACCATGGTCCGAAGAAAGCAGTGCTCGCTTCGAGTTCATCACTCTACGCGGGGCAGTCTTCGCCTTTCTGTGAGGATCAGCCGGTAGACCGGCCGCTTTCGCCATACGCAGCTTCCAAGAAATCGATGGAGGTGCTTGCTCACTCTTATCACCACCTGCACAGCCTAGATCTCTCGATCCTGCGGTACTTTACCGTCTATGGGCCCGCGGGTCGTCCAGATATGAGCCCGTTTCGTTTTACCAAGTGGATCTCTGAAGGTCGGCCTATTCAGATTTACGGCGACGGTGAGCAGAGACGTGATTTTACCTACATTAGTGATATTGTTGCCGGAACGTTGGCTGCTGCGAAACCGCTTGGCTACGAGATTGTCAATCTTGGTGGTGGGAATCGTCCGTGTAGCCTTCGTAAGATGATTGGTTTGTTAGAGGTGTTGTTAGACAAAGAAGCGACGCTAGAGTTTATGCCAGAAATGGCAGGCGACATGCGTGAAACGGCAAGTTCTATCGAGAAAGCGAAGCTTCTACTCGGTTGGGAGCCCAAAGTGTCCTTGGAGGAAGGGCTAGCAGAAGCCGTTCGCTGGCATCTATCGGAATCTGAGTGGCTCAAGGATATATCCGTATAGGTGCTAGTGATTGAACGAACTTCCCGTGATTGCTCTTCTTTTCATCAAACTCATCGGCCTCGTTCTTGCCTCGATGCCCATGAGCTTTGTTGCGTGCTTTGCGCAGATGATCGGACGGGCGATCTATAAGCTGCCGATCGCGCGAATGCGTGCCATGCGCTCTAACTTACACCATGCTTTTCCCGACAAAGACTCTGACTGGCGTGCTCGTGTCGGCAAATTGACCAGTGTCTATCTGATTGAAATGGCAACGTTTGCGCTCGCTTCACCGTTCTTGTCACGTCGTTGGTTTGAAGAGAATCTGACGATGACGGACGATGTGCGTGAACGATTGCGGTCCGGAGCGATGGGAGGTGGCATCAATCTGATGCCGCATATGACCTATTTCGAGATGACTGGGGCCGTTCCTGCGTTGATTCCGGAAGCTGTCGGTCATCCATCGATCTTTCGCCCATTGAAGCAACCGGCAATCAGCGACTGGGTGAAATCGACGCGCGAACGCTGGGGATTGCGCATGCTTTCGCGAAAGGAGGGAATGCGTCCTATCATGAAGGCCGTTAGAGATGGTAAGTGTCTCACTGTCCTCTTCGATCAGAATGCAGGTTCCAGCGGCACCTTAATCTACTTCATGGGGCGCGTGGCCTCCGCGACTCATTTGCCCGGGCTACTGGCTAAAAAGTTTGATGTTCCCGTCTACTTGCTGATGCCCAGGCGCGTTGGTTTCTGGCGTGTAGAACTCGACTTTGAAAAGCTTCCTAAGTCTGAATCACCGGAGGCTGTCATGCTTACCAGCCATGCGCGACTCGAGGCCTACCTGGATGGGGCACCTGAGCAAGTGGCAGACTGGCTTTGGTTTCACAATCGTTGGTCTACCCATGGCAAACCCCGGCAGCGCTTTCAGCTTCGTGAGACTGGTCGATACTTGGACGAGAGCATTGAGTTCCAAGGCCACTCCGAGTGGTCAAAGCGGAACCGACTGTGGTTTCGGCTGCCGAATTGGTTAGGTGATGTCGTTATGGCGTTGCCTCTCATTCGTGCGGTGAGAGAAGCACGGCCAGATGCAGAGATCACGCTCATTGCGTCGTCTGGGATGCGACCTTTGCTAGAAAGAATTGACGTTGCGGATAGACTGATCGATCTCCCACGCAAGAAACTCTCGTCCTGGAGCTACTTCCGAGAGGTGGCCCGGTGGAGGCATGAATATCCAGACTGTTACCTCTGTTTCACGAACTCCACCCGTGGCGATATCGAAGCTTTTCTGGCGGGATCACCAGTTCGGTTGGGCATGGTGCGACCAGGTAAGCGTCGTTCACTTCTTACGAAACCTTGGCCTCTTCCGGTTGGGCTAGACGAGGCCCAGTGCCACCAGCTCGATGTATGGGAGCAGATGTTCCGATCCTATGGATTGCTAGGAGATCTCGACAGGAAACCACTTTCTCGTGAAACCTGCGTTGGAGGGATTGGTCTGATTTGTGGCACGGAGAACAATCCGGAGAAGCGGTGGCCTGTCGAGCACTGGCGGGCCTTGATCGAACGCATTCTCAAAGAGACCGATGAGATTATCTATCTCTATGGCACCCCGCTAGACAGAAGGATTACGGATCAGGTGGGCGCAGAGTTTGACTCGGACAGGGTCTTGAATCTGGCTGGGGAAACGGATCTAGCCGAGTTTCTTGATCATTTGACGGCTAGGCGAGGTGTCTTTTGCAACGATACCGGCGGGATGCATTTAGCGAATATGCTAGGTGTGCCAATCTTCGCCATCTTTGGCCCAACCAATCCAATCAGAACAGGGCCTGTTTTCGAGGGGACAGCTCAAGTGGTGCAGCCGGAAGGGTGTCCGCGCATGGGCGGCATGGGCATCTCTGAGGTATCGGTGGACCAAGTGTGGAGTGCGTGGTCTGATGCTCAGCTTTGAAATGACGCTGCTCCATAGGCTTGTATAAGTAGCCGATGTGTGATAAGAAGCGTGCCTGTCGAAATCTAGATAGTCATGTCGCCCACTAGGACCAACATTCTCACTGAACAACTTGCCGGACTGAAGCGGGTCCATAGCGAACTTGAGGAGGCGATCGACGAAACTTTACAGCCTGTCTGGCAGCTCAACGATGGTTTGTTGACCTGGTTGAGCCTTCTTTCGAAAAGCCACGACAACTATGCAGAATTGGCGAACCAATTCATGGCCGTTTCAGTTTGGCTGGAGAGAAAATTGTTTAGTAAACGTACTAAGTCGCTGTGCTCGAAGGGGGTCTTCAAAGAGTTAACGTTGCTCGAAAAAGCGATTGAAGAGCATGCGAAAGATTATGTGCGGAGTGATGTTGCTTCTCAGAAGGTCATGCTCAGTGCGAGTTTGTCTGTTATCGAGCTTGCATCGGGACCGGCGAATGTGGATCTGGTCGACTTTGGAAATAAAGTGGATCGTTTGATAGAGCAGGACCTGACTCCACTTCATGTTGAGCTCATATTCCCTGAGCGACTCATTCCGAGTATCGCGGCCGTGGTTGCTTACGTGGAGGGAAAGATCGTCGCCGACGGGAAGAATTCTTCTCAACCGGTCGCTAAAGCTGAGCCAGGGGAACCGATCGATCCGATAGATGCTGAGTTTAGCCTTCCAGATTTGGACGAATTCTAAGCGAGGTTAATTCTCGATCAAAGTGAGAACGGTTCTCGTGAGACCGGAAATCTGCTTCTCTTTGCGGGAGAGTGAGCAACCAAGAGAGTGTTCCATCATGGTTTGTTCCATGCGCAGTGCCGCAGGGTATTTCTCAAAGATTTCTTTTAGAGGATTGTGGTATTCAACGATCAGGACTCGCGGGGTCGGGTCCTGAGTGTTCTCACAGACACACAGAAAGCCCTCGCGATTGCGGATAATGGCGAAAGAGGTGGCCCGTTCCAGCAGATTGGTTCCTTTAATGTGATGCTGATAATACCGAACTGTGTTGTTCAGATATGAAATGATGAGTTTCTCTGGAGCGTTGCCGCCAAAGGCGTCTTTCACAGCGGCGAGGATCGAGGTGGTGAACTCATTGTCGAAATTCGGAAAAAAGATATTTGCCCGCGGCGTCAGCCGGTAGGCCTTCTCTGGGCGCCCACTACTTCCCTCTTCACGCGGTCGTCTCCAGGTATCGAGCAGGCCGATCTTTTCCAGGTCATCACAGTGCTGCTTCACTCCCATGTAGCTCATCTTCATCACCTTCGAGAGTTCGGTCACGGAAAGGCCGGTACTCCGCTTGATAGTGAAGAGGATGTCAAACCAATGGGGGCGAGCGATCTTGCGGAGCTCTCGGAGAAACATCTAGTTAGAAAGGCTTGCGGCGTGGTTGAGTCTAAGCGGTTGCCGGGGGGCACCCTAAACATGGAGGAGACGCCCCCAACTGTCAACGAGGCTGGTTTGACATCATTGAGCTGCGCCCTAGACTCGGCCAGACCTCAGAGAACCCACTATGCGCTACGACCAGAACGATCTCAGCAAAGACTTTATTTCCCATGCCCCAGGCTATTGGGCTGCTGATCCACCTGAGGATTGGGATCACCATATTTGGCAGCTGAAGAATCGTGTCAATTCGCTGTCTCAGATCGAAGAGCATCTGACATTATGCGAGGAGGAACGGAGTGGGATTCTCTTGAGCGGGACGAAATTGGCGCTCTCGGTCACCCCGCATTTCTTCAACCTCATTGATGAGGCCGATCCAGAAGATCCCATTCGGCGACAGGTCATTCCTCGGATAGAAGAGACCTTGTATGAGGAGACAGACATGGCTGATCCTTGTGGAGAAGACTCGCACATGCCAGTTCCAGGGCTTGTGCATCGGTATCCTGATCGCGTGCTCTTTCTGGTGACGGATCGTTGTGCGGCCTACTGCCGTTACTGTACGCGGAGCCGCGTGGTTAGTGGGGCTGGAGAGCAAGAACTGGAAACGGATTTTGAAGCTGCCTTCCGCTATCTGGAAGAGCACACAGAGATTCGGGATGTGCTTCTGTCAGGTGGTGATCCATTGCTCTTTTCAGATCAGAAGTTGGAGAAGATTCTTAGCCGCTTGAGGAGTATTCCTCACATCGAATTCCTCCGCATTGGTTCGCGCGTTCCTGTTTTTCTACCTCAACGCATCACGCCTGAATTCTGTCAGATGCTACAGAAGTACCACCCCCTGTTTCTAAGTATTCATGTGAATCACCCACGCGAGTTGACTATTGAAGTGAAGGAAGGGCTTGAACGACTTGCAAATCACGGTGTGCCGATGGGAAATCAAAGCGTGCTGCTTCGTGGGGTGAACGATGATGTGGAAACCATGCGAGTTCTCGTCCATAAGCTACTCATGTGCCGAGTGCGCCCTTATTACCTCTATCAATGTGACCTTATTCAAGGATCGTCCCATTTGCGGGCTCCAGCTAGTAAGGGGATTGAAATCATTGAGGGGCTGCGAGGTCACACCAGTGGCTATGCCATTCCGCAGTTTGTTATCGATGCTCCAGGTGGTGGAGGGAAAGTTCCGGTTAATCCTGACTATGTGATTCATCGCGATGAGGAGCGCATCCTCATGCGAAATTACAAGGGCAAGACTTTTGAATACCCAGAGCCTCAGACGCCAGCAAGTACAGCTCTCGAACCCGCCGCCCTCGTTCAGTAGATGGCTGGCGTCGTCGTGAAACCGCGGGCTCGGATTTATCATGGGCATGACTGGGTCTACTCCAGCGACATCAAGAAGATCTTCGGAGATCCGTCGCCTGGAGATATAGTCAGTTTAAAGGACTTTAAGGATCGCCCGCTCGGTTCGGGCATCTACAATCCGAAATCTCAAATTGTTGTCCGGCGTTTTTCGCGCCAGAAGCAGCAGCTGGATGTCGAATTCTTCAAGCGGCGTATCCAACGTGCTGTGGATCATCGCGAAACGCTTGGCCTTGACATGCAAGCTATTCGACTCGTTTGGAGTGAGAGCGATGGCTTGCCTGGTGTCATCGTCGATCGGTATGGCGACCACCTTGTCCTTCAGACGCTGACCTTGGCTATGGACCAACGCAAGACCACCATCGCGGAGGCCCTTCAATCGGTTATTAAACCGAAGAGTATCACCGAGCGTAACGATAGTCCCATTCGCGGTGCGGAAGGGCTGGAGTCAGTCAAGGGCTTGCTCTTTGGTTCGACGCCCGAAGCCTTTGATCTCCAAATTGGTGGCCTAATCTATCAAGTGGACATGTTAGAAGGGCAGAAGACGGGCCTCTATTTAGATCAGTTAGCCAACCATGCCGCCGTCGCTGAGCTAAGCAAAGACCTACGTGTACTCGATGTCTTCTCTCACCAGGGAGGTTTCGCCCTCGCTTGTAAGCAAGCCGGTGCCGCTGAGGTGACCGGGATTGAAATTAGCGCAAGTGCGGTGGCTGCTGCGCAGATCAATGCGACTCGAAATGACCTTAAGGTGAATTTCGTCAAGGCCAATGCCTTTGATCACTTGCGAGAACTCGAGTCTCAGAAGGCATCCTTTGATCTTATCATCTTGGACCCGCCTTCTTTTACGAAGAACAAGGGCAGCCTAAGCGGGGCCTTGCGAGGCTACAAAGAAATCCATCTCCGCGCGCTCAAACTGCTGCAACCTGGCGGTCGGCTCGCGACCTTTTCGTGTTCGCACCACATCAATCACGAGACGTTTACCCAGATGATCAGTGGCGCGGCTGTGGATGCCAAACGTACCCTCAGGCGGTTAGCTAACTATAGTCAGCGAGCAGATCATCCTGTGATCGCGACCTTACCAGAGACCGAGTATCTCCGTGGTTTCGCATACGAGACCATGGGTGGCTGGTAAAGCTTACTCCGCTTTCGGCTTTGAAGGTTCCCAAGTTACCTTGAGATCATCAAAGAGCATGTCTTTGCCGGAATAGGGGGTGCCCCAAAGGGACGCCTTGCCTTGGCTGGAACTGCCGGCTTCTCCTTCGTAGGTTAGCGTGGGAGCATCTGGCTGCTTCGCATCTACTCCTGCCGTCCAGACCCAAGCTTTTACCTGTGGCTTTCCTGAGGAGTTGGTCAGGCTAAGTTTTAGGTGACACCATTCGCCGCTCTTCCAAACGAAGGGCTCGCTATGGATGACCTCCTCAAAGTGGACCAGCTCGAGCTTCTTTGCTGCGGGGACTACCCGGACTCGGTAGCCAGACACACCGTGCACGCCGACGCCGAAACGCGGAAAGCTGCGGCGTCCGCGTTTCTCGGCGAAGGCCTTGGCTTCGACCGTCATCGCGTTCTTACTAGATTTTCCGAAGAGAAGTCCGCACTCGATGATCGGATCCGCAGGTAGTTTGACGATCTTTCCGCCTTCGTGCTCGATCACCTCAAACTCACCATCAATGACCATGAGTTCATCAGGTGGGTAACCGAGCTCGGCTTTCTCAAAGTCCTGCACATACTCGTCCGCCCATGAAGACGTGGCTAGCAGCGGTGTGAAGAGGAGAAGGAAGAAGAATCTATTCATGACGCAAGGAGTCTAACAGCGGTTGTCTAAACACGGTGCGCGCGGCCCACCAGCAGAAGAACAAGCCTCCGATAAATATCAGGACGAGTGTGGTAGTAATGAGCTTCACGGGCAACTCCTGTCCAGAGGCAGCAAGTGCAGGGTAGATCGCCAAGAACGCGGCGATTGCCCCTAGGGCGACGGCGATGATGTGAAGGAACCAGTGCTCACTGACGACGAGCCTTGAGAGGCGTTTTTTGGTAAAGCCGACGGCCTCCATGAGCGCGAGTTCTCGGCGTCGCTCTAGCATGTTACGGAATATGACGACGGCGAGACCGACGGTGCCGAGTAGGAGGCCGAGTCCTCCGAGTGTGCTAAACATTTTCAGGTAGGTGTTCTGAACATTATTATAAGCATCGAGGCGGTCTGCTGCCGAAGTGAGGCTCAGTCCCCAGTCTCCTAACATGCGAGTCATTGCGGCTTTCGCCTTCTCTGCAGTTTCAGCAGGCGCGTCCACCAGGAAATAGCGGTAGCCGCCAGCCGATGGGAACTCGTTCAGGAAGTTCTTTTCTGA
>JAACDM010000280.1 GCA_009936795.1 Verrucomicrobiaceae bacterium
ACTTCCACGAGCGCAAGGAAGCCAAGCAACCCGACGACGGCAAAGAAGAGCCAAGGAAGCTTGAGGACTACACCTACAGTCACAATGCCCCACAGCACTAGCGTGCTGCTCAGTCTTGCAACAAAGACTTGGCGTTTGGATGGAGGATCTTCAGGCATGGGAAAGGGCTGAACTCTGGTTATGGGCGGCTCTTGGAAGAGTGACAATCATTTCTTGACCGAAACTCAGTGAATCCAGCGAAACCCAAGCGTTAATAGGGTTGGAATTGCCACGAGACCGACTAACGAAGTGGCGATGACGATTTGCCCTGCGGTTGAGGCATGCCCACCGTAGTGTCGGGCCAGCACGACGACAAAGGCTCCTGCGGGCATGGTGCCTTGGATGATGAGATTGCGCTGGAGTTCAATGTTGATGGGCAACATCAATGCTGCAGCAAGAAAGATACCAGGAAAGACGAGGAATCGGAGCCCACACGCCGCAAGTGGCGTCTTCCAGGTGTTTCGCCATTCGGTTTCACCGTGGACAGAATACAGGCTAGCGCCAACGAGGAAGAGACTGATCGGAATAGCAGCGTTCCCCAGCAGGTCGAAGGCGCCATGGAATGGAGCCGGAATGAGTTGGGTGGTCTCGGTCAAGGTCAGAACAGTGCAGACAACGATCGTGACAATGGGTGTATTGACGAGGTGATTGCAAGGGTTGCCTATGTTGCCGCGGAGGAGAGCAACTCCGATCGTCCAGACAGCGATCTCTAAACCAAGGTTGTGCATAAATAGAATACCTAGCAATCGGGTCGCTTCTTCACCGGTGAACAAGGCAGCGATGATGGGGATTGGGAGAAAGCCATAATTCTGAATACCACTAGATACGGCAAACGTGTGAGCACCTGAACCACGTTTTAAGCCTAGCAAGCGTGCCACAAGAAGGCCGATCGCGAAGCAGACTAACGGGATCGTGAAGCCGACACCTGCCGACCAAGCGAGGTTACCCATATCCTTTAGGATAGGATTCCCAAGAACATGGTGGGCAATGAGACAGGGATAGAAGGCATTGATCACCAGTCGAATCAGTGGGCGGTCGGCTTCCTCTGGCCACCAGCCAATGTTGCGAAACCACGCACCTAGACCGATGATGAAGAAGACCGGAAGAGTAGCGACAAGGATCGCAGGAAACGATCCCATAAGCCTAGGAGCCTTGAGGTTTGGCGATGCGCTGCACAGGCTTCTTTGTGACCTGAAGCCCAACAACGCCGCGCGCTTTCGTCTCCAATGAGCCGAAATCGAAGTCGGTCGACAAATTGCGCAACCGGAGGCCTTCAGCTTTGAAGTGCGCCCGTACTACAAAGTTGGTATCGTCCTCCGTTTTGTGCACTCCAAACCAGAGCAAACGACTACTCGATTTGCCACGTGTCAGGTCGTAGATCTTGTCACGGGTGACTCCTGAGACGGTGAACTTCTTTGCATAGCAGGCACCACCACGGCCATCACGGTAGATCATGGTATAAAACACTGGCGTGTCCTTGCGATAGATGGCGACATGCTGAGGGTTCTTTCCCACGAACACTTTGGCAGCCACTCTGGACACCGTCATGGTTCCGTCTGAGCGAAAGACAATGAAGTCATTGAGACTTGAGCAAGGCCCCACCAGATCGTCTTTCTTCAGCGTCGTGCCGACAAAGCCGTCAGACTTGTTTAGGAAGAGCTTCTCGTTCGCGATAACAACCTTGGACGCCTGCACTTTTGAAAAGGTGGTGATCTCCGTGCGGCGCTCGCGACCTTTGCTATACTTCTTCTGAAGGTTCTTGAACCAGGCGACGGCGTAACGAGTCAGTTGCTTGAGGTGTTTATTGACCTGAGCAATTTCGTCTTCGAGGGCCTTGAGTTGTTCATTCGCTTTGAACTTGTTGTACTTCGAGATGCGTTTAATCTTGATCTCGGTTAGTCGAACAATGTCTTCTTCCGTAACTATGCGACGCAGCTTCTTGACGTGAGGCTTTAAGCCCTTATCGATCGCCTTGATTACCGCTTTCCAGGTTTCACTCTCCTCAATGTCGCGGTAGATCCGTTTCTCGATAAAGATCTTCTCGAGCGAGGCAAAGTGCCACTTCTCTTCGAGTTCGCCCAATCGAATCTCAAGTTCTTGGCGCAGCAACTCCTTGGTGTGAAACGCAGATGCCTTGATCAAGTCGTTGACTGAAAGGAACCTTGGTTTGTTGTCGTCAATGACACAAGAGTTGGGCGATATGGAAACCTCGCAATCAGAGAAGGCAAAGAGGCCTTGAATGGCTTGATCAGCATCTGTACCTGAAGGGAGAGTGACTTGAATCTCGACGTTCTCGGCGGTCAGATCATCGACTTTGGAGATCTTGATCTTCCCTTTGTCGTTAGCAGCAAGGATGCTCGATTTGAGCCCGACGGTGGTCGTGCCGTAGGGAATTTCACGAATAATCAGAAGATTCCTCTTGGCCTTTTCGATGCGTGCACGGACACGAATCTTTCCGCCGCGGAGACCTTCGTTGTATTCGGTGGCGTCCATCAAGCCTCCCGAGAAGAAGTCCGGAAGTACATTCACTTTCTTTCCTCGCAGAGTATCGATCGAGGCCTCGATCAACTCAATAAAGTTGTGTGAGAGAATCTTGCAAGCTAGCCCCACGGCGATGCCTTCGATACCTTGTGCGAGGACGAGGGGAAACTTCACCGGAAGCGTGACAGGCTCCTTGTTTCGCCCATCATACGAAGCTTGCCACTCGGTGATCTTCGGACTGAAGCCGACCTCTAGTGCAAATGCCGAAAGCTTACATTCGATGTAACGTGCGGCTGCCGGAGGATCGCCGGTTAAGGGATCGCCCCAATTCCCTTGCGTATCGACGAGGAGCCCCTTCTGTCCTAACTGAATCAACGCATCCTCAATCGCGACATTGCCGTGTGGATGAAAGGCGGTGGCGCGGCCTGCGACATTGGCCACTTTGTGGAGGCGCCCATCATCCATGCTCTTGAGCACGTGAAGAATGCGGCGTTGCACTGGTTTGAGACCATCATTGATGTGTGGAACCGCCCTTTCAAGGATGACGTAAGAAGCGTAATCCAAGAACCAGTTTCCATACATGTCATCGACATGTGATAGTGATGTTTCTAAGCCTGCCATGGACTAAACGGCCTCCTCCATGGCCTCTTCGTCCTCTTCTTCGGCGTCCAAGCTCTCTTCAACACGGAGGTTGTCGATGATGTACTTCTGCCTATCTGCTGTGTTTTTGCCCATGTAAAAAGTGAGCATTTCGTTGATCGAAGAACCTGCCTCAACGATGACTGGGTCAAGACGGATGTTAGAACCGATGAAATCACTCATCTCCTTGCCATCGATCTCGCCGAGACCCTTAAAACGCGTGATTTCAGCAGTCTTGCCGCACTCTTTCATCGCGGCCACGCGGTCTTCCTCCGAGTAGCAATAGCGAGTGATCTTCTTGTTCCGCACGCGGAAGAGTGGCGTTTGTAAAATATAGACGTGCCCCTGCTTGATCAGATCGGAGAAGAACTGAAGAATAAAGGTCACTAACAACAAGCGAATGTGCATGCCATCGACATCGGCATCCGTGGCGAGAACAACGCGATTGTAGCGGAGTCCCTCGAGGCCGTCCTCGATGTTCAAGGCGTGCTGCAGAAGATTGAATTCTTCGTTCTCGTAAACCACTTTCTTGGACAGGCCAAAGCAATTCAACGGTTTCCCCTTTAGGCTAAAGACCGCCTGAGTATCGACACTGCGGGCTTTGCCGATCGTGCCACTGGCAGAGTTGCCCTCGGTAATGAAGACGGTCGTCTGTTCGGCAAGTTTGTGCTTCGTATTAAAATGGACACGACAATCGCGGAGCTTACTGTTGTTGATCTTGGCCTTCCGCGCCCGTTCTCGAGCCATCTTCTGAATGCCTTTGAGTTCCTTCCGCTCCAGCTCTGCTTGCTGGATTCGATTCTCAAGTGCCTTGGCAACTTCAGGGTGTTTGTGCAGGTAGTTGTCGAGTTCCTTCGCGACGAAATTGCCGATGAACGTGCGGATGGTGGCGCCGCCAGGAGCAATGTGGGTCGAGCCTAACTTTGTCTTAGTCTGCGACTCGAAAACAGGCTCTTGCACTTTAATGCTGATGGCCGCGATAATGGAGCCCCGGATGTCGGCCGCCTCATACTTCTTCTTGTAGAAGTCACGCACTGTCTTGGCAAAGGCTTCACGAAAAGCGGCGAGATGCGTGCCACCTTGTGTCGTGTGTTGGCCATTGACGAAGCTGTAATACTCTTCGCCGTATTGAGGTCCGTGGGTGAACGCGATCTCAATATCGTGTCCACTGAGATGGGCAACGGGATAGCGTGGCTCATCACTGAGCGTTTCATTTAAGAGATCGAGCAGGCCATTCTTGGAACGGAAAGACTTGCCATTGAATTTGATCGTGAGCCCCGTATTCAAGTACGAATAGAATCGGAACATCTTCTCAAGATACTCCGTTTGGAACTGGTAGTTTTTAAAGATCTTCTCGTCTGGGCGAAATCCTAACTCTGTTCCGTCCTGCTCAACAGTTTTGTAGGATCGCTTGCAGTCCTTCTTAAGGATGCCACGACTGAACTCGAGATCACGAGTCTTGCCCTCACGGAAGGCTTGGATATTGAACTGAGATGACAGTGCATTGACGGCTTTGATACCAACCCCATTCAGCCCAACAGACTGTTTGAAAGCTTCTGAATCGTATTTGGCGCCTGTATTGATCTTGGCCGCACAATCTTCCAATTTGCCTAACGGAATCCCGCGGCCGTAATCGCGCACCCACATGGCTCCGTCATCCAGCGTCACTTCGATGAGCTTGCCATTCCCCATGACAAATTCGTCGATCGAGTTGTCGATGACTTCTTTGGCTAGGACGTAGATACCGTCATCTGGAGTACTTCCGTCACCAAGTTTCCCGATGTACATGCCGGGACGCAGGCGGATGTGTTCCTGCCAGTCGAGGGTCCGGATGCTGTCTTCGTTGTACTTCGCCATGGGCTATTTCAAATGCGTCTTCACCCAATCGACGGCAGGTTCCGTCATTTGATCGGCATGTTCTGAGAAACTATGATCAGCGCCCTCGATCGTGATAAACTTGTGCTCACAAGCGGCCTTGGCCTCGATATCGATTGAGTCCTGGATCAGAACGACGTCATCTTCAGTGCCGTGAAGTAGGAGCCAAGGAACCTTAATCTCACTGCCACGATCCACGATGGTACCGATGGAGGCCATATCATCCATGTAAGTGGTAGAAAGCGGACAATCCTCGTCTTCCCACATGAAACCTGATTTCTCTTCGCCAAACTCAGTTTGTGCAAACTTGTGGCAGTCGACCATGCCCGCGAGTGAGAGGAGGACTTTGATTCGATCATCGCCGGAGGCGCGTAAGACTCCAACAGCACCACCCATGGAGTGCCCGCCATATGCGAGGACACGCCCGTCACCACTCACAGCGTCGAGAATGGCCCCGAGATCGGCCACTTCTTTCGTCACCGTGCAATCGGTGAACTGGCCTTCGGAGCCACCGTTCCCAGCAAATGAAAAGGTGAGGCTCGCAATACCGGTTTGTTGAAGAACCGCAGCCAATCCCTTCACGACCGGCCTGTCCTTGTTTCCAGTGACACCGTGGCCCAAGACCACAAGACGGGCATCGCCCTCCGCGCCCTTTAGGTAATCGTATTCTAACAGTTCGCCCTGAGGATTCCGAATTTCGCCAAACATATAGCCGTTATATGAATCCCACGGGCGCGATTACGCAAGACGAGGACCACGTGAAACTCGGCTGGGGATTGCTAAACTTTATAAAACTTTAGCAAACTCCTGACGACTCAAAGCAGAAACGAAAGAGGCTCTGAGCCTTCGCCCAGAGCCTCTTCGCTTCTTAAAATGAACTGGCGCGACTACTTGGAGGAAGCCGCCTCTTCTTCGGCAGTCTCTTCAGGGGTCACTTCGAGGCGCAACTTGGAGCTGATTTCCGGATGAAGCTTCACGGGAATCTCGAACTTGCCGGTCGTCTTGATCGCTTTATCCAACACGATTTGGTGACGATCGATCGTCGTTTTCACACGATCAGAAAGTGTTTCCGCAAGTTGCTGAGTGGTGATGGAGCCAAAAGCTTTGCCTCCCTGGCCAAGGGCAATCGTCAACTTCATGCGGACTTTCGCCACCTTCGCGGCGATCGCCTGGGCTTCGTCAAGCTCTTTGGCCTCGCGCTGTGCACGGGAACGCTTGAGGTTCTCAAGCTGAGATTTGTTGGCAGTGGTCGCCTCCATGGCTTTGCCGGTGGGGATGAGGAAGTTACGAGCGTAACCGCGACGAACGCCGACGACGTCCGCTTCAGCTCCTAGTCCGTCAATCTTCTCGCGCAGAATAATATCAATCGTAGCCATGGTCTTCTATAGTTGCTGTTGTGTTGGGAGGCGTTCTCTACGGGCGAGCCGCAAGTCTGTCAAGCGCCCCGGTCCCGGTTTCTATTCACTAGCTTGATACAGCTTATAAAGACCCTGGGTTCCCAGGTCTTCGCCTCCAGAGGCGGCCAGTTTCTCGTAGGCCTCTCTCGCGGCAGTGAGCCCTGGAAAGTCGAGCCCCATGTCGTCCGCTTCCTGGAGAGCGATGGTCATGTCCTTGATAAAGTGTTTCACGAAGAAGCCAGGATTGAAGTCGCCTTTAATGATCCGAGGGGCGAGGTTGCTGAGCGACCAGCTTCCTGCAGCCCCTGAGGAGATGCTTTCGAGAACGCGATTGGCGTCCAAGCCTGAGCGTTCTGCGTAAGCCACAGCCTCGCAGACACCGAGCATGCCGGAGGCGATGGCGACCTGATTGGCCATCTTCGTGTGTTGCCCACTGCCAGCGGGCCCCTGATAGACGATATTCTTGCCCATCACCTCAAAGATCGGTTTCACCTGATCAAAAGTAGATTCCTCGCCGCCAACCATGATCGACAGGCGCGCCTCGCGAGCGCCAAGATCTCCGCCCGATACCGGTGCATCAAGCGCCTGAAGCTGAAGAGCACTTGCAGCCTCGGCGATCTGTTGAGCAAGCTTCGGACTGGATGTCGTCATGTCGATTAGGATGCTCCCAGGCTTGGCATTCGCGATGATGCCTTCCGGCCCTAAATAGGCAGCTTCCACGTCGGTGGGGAATCCAATGATCGTAATGACAATGTCAGAAGCCTTGGCCACGTCGGCCGGAGAGTCTTGCCAACGGGCCCCTTGAGATACAAGGGCATCAGCTTTGGAACGGGTGCGATTGTAAATGTGAAGAGGGTATCCAGCTTCCAGAAGATGACCGGCCATGGACCGGCCCATGACGCCAATGCCAACAAAGCCGAGGGTGGGAAGTCGATTGCTAGTCATGCTTGATTCTCCAATTCACTTTCGACTTTCGCAAAGGCTTTTGAATGAGACGCATACGATGGGTAGGTAATCTGGCGATCCTTCGGCAGGTAACGCCAATGCTTGTACATCCACATCCAGGGCGCAGGATTATCTCGGATGGTATGCTCAAAAACGTCCCAGCATTGCTGGGCAATCTCTTGAGGCGTTGCGTCCTCCCCGATAGCTAATCTGCGGTGAAAGTGGAAGTGATAGGTCCCATCGCTCTGAGGCAAACAGATCACAGGAATGACTGGAGCCCCCGTCTGTTTCGCCAAGAAGGCATGAAGAATGGTCACGCTGGTCTTGAATCCAAAGCACTCAATGATCGTGGAAGCCTTGCTCGGCTTAACCCGCAGATCAGTTAGAAAGGCGGTCTGTCCTCCACGCTTCACGTGTTTGAGAAGCCGCATCATCGCGCGCTCTTGGGGGATGATTGTAATGCCCGAATACTCGCGAATCTTAGTGAATATTGGAGTCAGGGCAGGGTTCCGGAAATCCTCGGCCACGATCAATGGCTTTTTGTCGTGATGCAGTGACCAATCCATGGAGAGCCACTCGAATGTCCCGTAATGAGGGGTCACCCAGATGGCAGCATCATCGCCGATCGTCTCAAAGTCCTGCCGATCTTCGAATGTGTACTTCACCAGGTTAGCAGAGCTACTAGCAGAAAGGTTGCGTGGTGCCCACATCAGATCGAGAGCGCTCTTTGTCTGATGGAAATAGGAGCCCTTGACCAGCTGAGTGCGTGTCGCTGCATCTTTGTCAGGAAACACGATCCGTAGGTTCTCGTTTGCAATGCCCCGGCCTCGTCGATCGATGCGGTAGGCGAGGAAACTCAGGCCATGCGCGAGATGAAGGAGTCCCTTCCGAGGGAGGACTGGAAGGATTCGTGCCATGGCACGAACACCGAGCGCTTCGATGCGGAATCGAAGTCGTTTCCAGAGGCTGATTGAGGAGGCCACGCCGTCATTTCGTCAGGAATGTAGTCACTGACAAGTGCTTTCTCTATTCGTGGCAAATGTCATGGATTTGTCATGGTCCTGTCATCAAGCTGTGGAATTCTTGAATCTACATCTCGATCCTCATGAACTTTCTCCAACGTACTCTCGCTCTATTTGTGCTGCTACTCGTGTCTGCTTCTGCTCAGGGGCCTCCTAGATTCGGTGGTGAAGGGCCACCGAGACGTCCGGGTGACGATTCTGCAGCACCTGAAGGACGAGGTGGGGGGCGCGGCGGCATGCGCGGAATGATGATGATGCGGATGGCACCCGTGATGCGGGCTCTGGATAAGGATGAGGATGGCGAGATCTCTGCCGAGGAAATCGCGGCAGCACCCACCCAGCTTGCGACCTTGGACGAAGACGAGAATGGTATCTTGGAGGGTGGCGAACTTGCACCTCGGTTTCCAGGAAGAGGAGGGCGTGGTCGCGGTGAAGTCGAGGGCGAACCTGTAAAGCCTGAGGATCTAGAGTTTGAGGATGGAACTGCTAGTATTCCCAACCGCGAGACATTTAAGAAGCTCTCTTATCAAGGGGCCGAGGTGCTGGTCGATACCCATCTCAGCGGCATGGAGTTCGTGAAGTTTCAGATTGAAAAGGCGGATACCGACCATCCTGATCTCTACTTCATCAATACGAAAACCCACCGTGGTCATCCGATGTTTATGGGAGCCGTCAATATTGAAATGCTTGGACGAGGTGACGAGCGAGAAAGCCAGATGCGCGGGGTGCTCATTTACCGACCAATGGCGAAAGCTCCTAACGGAGAACCAGGCGTCTATACGTTCGAGTATGAGCCGAATGACGACTACGCGTTCGAAGCTATCGACATGTCTCGCAACCTGCTTGTGGATAAGATGCCCCTCTTGAAAGGTCGCGTGGGCTACTGTCCGCTTTCACGAGACTCAGTGGCACGTTATGTCGAGGAAACGAAGCAGTACGAAGACGCCGATCTCTCAGTCTACTTTGAAGAAGACCTTCTCGGAGACATCGCGTTCTTACCGCTGAATCCAGCAGAGTCTTACGGGAGACTCCGCATCCTTGCTGAAGACACGTTGCCCTCAGCGCGAGACATCGTTCTCTGTAAAGTCTTGCCTAACGAAATGCCTAGAACAGCTGGCGTGGTCAGCGCGGTACGCCAGACGCCGTTGTCTCACGTCAACCTTCGGGCCATTCAGGACAAGGTGCCGAACGCATTCATCGCAGGAATTGCCGAGAATCCTGAAGTGCAGGCGCTCTTGGACAAGAACGTCTATTACAGAGTCTCGGCCGATGGTTATGAGCTCCGTGAAGCCACAGTTGCCGAGATGGAAGCTCATTTGTCCGCACGGCGTCCAAAGGAGATTCAGGTGCTTCCATCTGATCTGACAAAGACCTCGATTCGTCCGTTGAAGGATCTCAACTTTAGCGATTCGCACAGTATCGGAGTGAAAGCTGCTAATCTCGCGGCGATGCACCAGTTAGGCTTGCCTTCGAACATGATACCTAAGGGGCATGCCATACCGTTTTACTTCTATGTCACTTTCATGCAACACAATGGCTTTGATGTGAAAGCGAAGAAGTTGATAGCGGATGTCTCGTTGGCCGACGATCGAGAAGGTCTACAGGATGAGCTGAAAGATTTCCGCAAGAAGATCAAGAAGGGAGATTTCCCAGACACCTTGAGAGCAGCTCTGAACGAGCTGCAGAATGTCTTCGATGAGGGGACTTCGATCCGTTGTCGGTCTAGTACCAACAATGAAGATCTGCAGGGATTCAGCGGGGCCGGCCTCTACGATTCGTATACGCATCATCCAGATGAAGGGCATCTGTCAAAGTCGATCCGGCAGGTCTACGCGAGTATCTGGAATCTCCGCGCGTTTGAGGAACGGGCCTTCTATCGTATCGATCATCTCTCTGCGGCAATGGGCGTCCTCCTGCATCCCAACTTCTCTGATGAGATTGCTAATGGCGTCGCGGTCACTGACGATATCCTCTATCAAACGGACGGAAGTTACTATGTGAACACCCAGATTGGCGAAGATTTGGTTACGAATCCGGAACAAGCATCCGCCCCAGAAGAGTATTTGTTAGATTGGCGTAGGTCTGACAAGGATCGGCTCATGCGTGCGTCGAATCGCGTCTCGTCAGATAAGGAGATTTTGTCTGAATCAAAACGAGATGAGTTACGTGACGCTTTGGGAACCGTTCATGCTGAGTTTGCAAAACTCTATCAAAAGAAGATAGATGATCCGAAGTTCGCCATGGAGATCGAATTCAAACTGACCAAGGAAGGCGAGCTCGCGGTGAAACAGGCACGTCCTTGGGTTTACTAGTCGGTTCGGAGTCGGAGAAATTGCTGCTGGCCGATGGGTTGCCAGATTATGTGGACGTCTTCAACCGGATCTGATGTGCGCTGGCGTATGGATCCGTAGGTTTTGAGGCGTTCGCCAGTCCAGCAGGTCATTTGAGACCTCGTAGCGGTAAAGGATGTCTTCCGGACGGCTCCAGCGCCGATGTGACAACGTAACATTTCCAAACTGATCTTCCCTGTCAGGAAAGCAGTGGGTTCTGTGAGCGCATAGACGAGTGTGTCAGTCTCGCGTGTGAGGAGTGACCACGTTTCGAAGCGAACAGGTGGAGGCGTTGGCAGGAGCTTGATGGACCAGTTTTCCAACTGACCGGTGCCGGAAGTTTGCATGCCATCGGTGATTCGTAGACGCCAATCCCCACTAGCGGGTATACCGACGAGTTGGCGCAAGCTTCCTTCTTCCACTGAATAGGTTCCCAAGAATGGTGCGATTCCATCTCTCAGTAGTTCTGGAGCAGCATCGTCAAATCTCGTGTTGTCTAGGGCTAATCCATTAATTCAGATTTTCACCCAAGTGCTTATAGCCCAGAGGTTTAGAAACGATTCGAAGTGAGAAGCTTTACG
>JAACDM010000281.1 GCA_009936795.1 Verrucomicrobiaceae bacterium
CATACAGATCGATATTGCCGGCCAAGTCATTCTACCAGGATTCATCGACACGCATGCGCATGGCTCTCAAGCGAGTCAAGGGATCACGCCACAACAGAACTGGGTGGATCTTGCCCGACTGGCCTTTGGAGTCACCACCGTTCATGACCCATCCAATGACACGAAAGAGATCTTCGCCGCCAGTGAGATGACGCAAGCGGGCGTCATCACCGCACCACGGACGTTCTCCACTGGCACCATTCTATATGGCGCAAGGGGAAGTTTCCGAGCAGAGGTGAACACCTTAGAAGATGCCACGTTTCATTTGGAACGCATGCAAGCCGTCGGTGCGTTCACAGTCAAGAGCTACAATCAACCCCGGCGGGATCAGCGGCAGAAGGTCCTTCAGGCAGCACGTCAGTTAGACATGATGGTCGTGCCCGAAGGCGGCTCCCTCTTCATGAACAACATGACCATGATCGTCGATGGCCACACCGGGATAGAGCACACGCTTCCTGTGCAGTATGCCTATGATGATGTGATGGATCTCTGGAGAGGCACGGGCGTTGGCTACACGCCCACGTTGTGTGTCGCTTTCGGAGGAATGTCAGGCGAGATCTACTGGTATCAGGAAGCCGACCTTTGGAAACATCCACGCCTCCAGACATTTATCCCTCCACACGTGCTCGAACCACGCTCGCGCCGCCGGGAAACGGCTCCGATTGAAGATTTCAATCACATCAAAGTTGCTAGCATTACCAAACAACTAATCGACCAAGGGGGTCTCGTCCAGGCAGGTGGTCACGGTCAGCTCAACGGCATTTGTACCCACTGGGAAATGTGGAGCTATGTTCAAGGTGGCATGACGCCACTCGAAGCGCTTCGTTGTGGCACCCTGAATGGAGCCAAATACGTTGGGCTCGATGGCGATCTCGGATCCTTGGAGCCCGGCAAACTCGCCGACCTCATTGTGATCGCTAAAGACCACGATCCTACCATCAACATTCGCCATTCGGAGAACATCCAATGGGTCATGGCCAACGGAAACCTCTACGACGCTAGCACGATGCGGGCGATCGACGGTGAGGAACGAGCGCCGTTCTTCTGGGTTCATCATGGTCCCGGGTCGGATCTCAGCGCACTGCCAACGTCAGGCTGTCAGCATTGTCGCCCCGGTGCCGGGACACTTCGCCATTAACGACAGATCAACTTCCACAAATCGATCATCCCACTCGGCCGAATCCCCACCTCACGATTTCGAGCCCCAATCTCGAAAGCGATCTGCCACTGCTTGAACAGCGTCCGGTAGGCATGCCACAAACCATACTTGGGATCGTAGATGTTCGTGGACTCCGACGTGACCCCATTGAGCTCTAGCACTTTCAGGTTCCGGCCTTGCTGGAAGTCTTCTTCACTGGGCACACGAATATCATAACGTCCAAAGTAGAAGCCTGCAAAGCCACGACTCATGAGATCGATGCTCTTTCTAAGCGAATCGGTCAGATGCTCGCCACCATCGAGAAATAAGGCTCCTCGACAATGGGTGCCGACCTCAGTCAGAGCGACCCATTCGCCAGCCCTGGGAACCTCCAAGAGACGTGCTCCCAATTGGCTGATGAAGAACGGGGCCATGCAGACCGCCCGATCATCTGCGAGCAGCAGCGCTTCCAAATTCCGCACACCATCGCCTGCCACGCCAATCAATCGCTTGTCCGTAATCGAGAAGAGGTGCCCTTCCGCTTCATCAGGATAACGATAGTAGAAGACCCCAAACTCCCGTCCCCCAATGTACTCCTGAACAATCGTCGGTTCTATGGCTTGAGCGAAGTAGGCTTGCGCCTCGTCCTCGGACGGCACCACCTTCACACCACTGCCACGTTCCCCGACGTCGGGTTTCAGAACGACGGGAAACGTCAGCGACTGGAGGGCCATAAACTCCAGCATGTCAGCTAACATCACTTCGGCATCCTGATGCCCAATCAAGCGCCACCGAGCCACTTCCGGGATATCACCCAGCCCTTCAAGAATCTCGCTCTTCGACTCCTTGACCACGCCGCTGTGCGGAATCGAGGGATTCGCTGCGGTGAATAGCGTGAGACTCCGGTAGCGAATCGCAAGCCAAAGCAGATACAGGACGACCGGCGGATAGAAGAGCCACATCGGCCAGAACTCCCAGCGGATCTTGCGTCGCCAAGAAGACAGCAGAAGTCGTCGTCCGCGATAACTGCAC
>JAACDM010000282.1 GCA_009936795.1 Verrucomicrobiaceae bacterium
CGATGATAGGCCTTGTTCTTCCCGCCCCAAGCCGCATTGAACTGCGGCATCGCGAAACGATTGAGGTTCACCAAACAAGTCGAGTCGTCGATGATCAAGCCCACAGGGACTCGGTCCCGCGGATTGATGACTTGGATCTTGGAGGACTGGGTAGGACGATCTCCGGGTTGCTGTGCGAAGGTTGGCGAAGGAATGCCAGCCAGCATTGCTGCGGGTATCGCTTTTGAAGTCTGCTTGAGGAAACTCCTTCGCGTGACGGATGGTTGGTCTGGTGTGGTCATGGCGTGTTGAGCTGGTCTAGAGGAATGATCGCGAGTTCTGCACTGTTGCGATTCGCTCCGCGTCCACCATCGTTCGAGTAGGCGATGTAAAGCCTACCAGCCCGCTCGATCGCATATGGATAGGAAAGGGCAGCCTTAGGATGGGACTCGCCTTGCCCCTGAGGGAAGACGGCATTGCGAATGCAGAATACCTTGGAGTAGGATGCCTCTCCTGGCTGACTAACAGCGATGGTGAGTGGAGAACGACTATTGCCGGAGTTCGCGGTCGTGGTGTTGACGAGATAGCGTTGCCCATTGGAGAGACGACCTGCGTAAGGCTTTGAGGCTGCCATGGGAAGATTGCTAGGTTTCATCGGTGACCAAGTGCGCCCATAGTCATTGCTGTGTGCAACCAATGCTTTGGGCTCATGTTTCCGCGAGATACAGGTAATGTGAGAGCCCTCCACATCGATGGTCGATTCACCCCATAGTCCGAGCCCTTCTTGTCGTGGGATCTCGATCACTTCCCATGTTGTAAAGTCGTCGCCTTTACTGATCACGACTGCAGCAGGATCATTCAAGCCGCCCACGCCGCCGACGACTTTCAGGCCGGCCATGATCCAATCACCGTTCTCCATCTTGTGCGGTTCTTGCATCGGCCAAAAGCCGCTCTCAGCCACCACACCTTTCTTCTGCCAACGTTTCGCCGCCGAATCGTAAGTGTAGGCGCGTGTATGCACTTTCTCTAACCGCCGATAGAAGGCGCCGTGAAATGCCCACAAGGTGCCAGCGTGAGAGAGAAAGACCCCGTGGCTCACGGCCAAGTCTGCCTCTTCGCCGTCATCGATCATGGTTAGGCTTGACCAGGTTTGGCCACCGTCAGTGCTCGTCTGTGAACGAGCTTCCTCGCTAGCCGTGTTCTCCTTGCCTTTGTTGATTCCAAAAGATGCAAAGAGAAGGTTGTCGTGCCAGGCGAGGGCCACTCCGTGCAGCCAGTTGAATCCATCGATCTCCGGCTGGCGCTTCTTGATCACACGGAACGCGACGTTCTGTAGTTCCGTTAGGTCACTCGCCTTCGGCATTTCTGTCGTTGGGTGCCAAAGAGAATCGAGTTTGAACGAGGCCCTCTCTTGGGCAATTAGTGTTGCTGAAATTGCAATAAGTAGCAGGGCGGATCGCAGGGGGCACTTCATCTAAAGCTTGATTGTACCTGATGACGGGAACTCACGTCCATAGCTTCCTGAAGTGGTGTCACTGTGTCCTCTGGCGCATATCGAGAGTGGATCTGTGTGCGTCGGTTCGCTTCCGCTTGTCGAACTCAGAGAATTTGCGATAGGCCGAAGGTGTCATGTCAGCAAATGAGCGCAATACGATGCCGAAGCGCCAGTGATTGGAGAACCCGCACTCCAAAGCGATTAGATGTACGGATAGGGAGCTGTCACGAAGGAGACCTAGGCCTTTCAGGATTCGCGCACGATGAATAGAGACCAGGACCGTTAATCCTAGCCTACTCGCAAACGTACGCTCCGAACTTCGTCCTGAAACACCTGTGAAGCCTGCCAAGGCATCCACAGTAAGTGTTGAATGCCGTAGATTACGTTCAAGGAATGTGATTGCTTTGCGCATCAGCGAATCTTCTGCGGCAAAGAGTTGGGTGGAACGGCGCTCGACGATGCGAATCGGCTCGATCCGAGTATCCGGAGGATTGAGATCGCCCGATTCCATCATTTGGTTGAGCATTGCAGCTGCGCGATAGCCGATTTCCTCACCGGGGTTATCAATGCTAGACAGAGGTGGTGAGGAGAGCAGGCACATCGTTTCATCATTGTCGACGCCTAACAAGGCGACCTCGTCGGATACAGCAATGCCGCCAATCTGACAGAGTGAGCTCAGCATGCGTGCGTGCTCGTCATTGGAGCAGAAGACAGCAATGGGCTTGGGCAATTCTACCAACCATTGGCGAACCGACTCCTCTGCTTGTTTCATTCGGTCTTCAAACGGAGTGCGCAATGTGTAGTCAATGTGGGCTGCACTGAAGTGGATCTTCTTGGCATCGAGTGAATGACGAGAGGCCTCTTCTCGCTGTCTAGAGAACGCCGCTGATGCGCTACCGAAGAACACACACTGGCGATAGCCGAGCTCGAAGAAGTACTTGGCTGCCATCTTTCCTACGACCTTCTGATCCGTGTCGGTGTTTGGCAGTTTTGATGGTCTCTTGGTTGGAAGAAAGATTAACGACCGGAAGGCCGCTCTTCTCAAGGTCGAGACCAAGTTCTTCATCGAGAGCATGGGCGATCACTCCTTCTTGGGATGATGCCACCAATCGATCCACAGAGTCAACGTTCTCGGTCATACTCTGCGATCTCCATGATTGCGCTGCGGAATTGGCCTATTTGTAGGTTCAGGAGAAGGCTGACCCATCTGTGATGCGTTGTTGCCATGGTTCCCTTGCTCATCTCATCGGTGTTCTCACGACCGTCGTGCTAATACGTGTCTCGCAAGCCAGATTGGCGCAATACGACACTATCTTGGTGGATACCTGCAGGCAGACGGCATAGGATCTGCAAAAGAGACTTTCCGGTTTGCGGTCCAGCCTGGCAGTCAGATTCGCCCGTGGGTTCGTTCTATCAATGTGCTGGTTGTTCAACAAGCGTCTGCTGCTGACAAGCGAATCCTCTCCTTTGCTGGGCCCGAAAGCCACGGCTGGGGGCGCATCAGCATCCAGCTGGAAGCGTGATTCTATCCGAGTCGTTGAAGAAGTCTGGACTGGGCGTTGAAGTGGAGCTCACCAATGAATGGCCTGACATTGAGCGATTGAGAGAGGCTGATGCTTTTTTAATCTATGCAGACGGGCTGGTCGAGCCATCCGGCGACGAATCACGTGGAAGATCTTGAATCGTATATAGATTAAGGTGGTGTCGTCCCTGCCATTCACCTTCGCGAAGATAGAGTAGACCAACATCGACATTTGCTCTGATGCTGGAACTAAGCTCTCCTCGCATGACAGTATTGATCATGGCGTCCCGATACTGATTGCTGCTCCATTTTAGATCAGCGCGTTTGATGCCAATCGGTGTGAAGACACGCTCAAACATCGGCTCAATCACGTCTCGCTGATAGGCTAGGGTAACTCACTCAGCCAGCCAGTTGGGCCCACCATCGCTGTAGTGCCATTGCGTGCCTGGTTGAAGCACGAACGCTTCATAACCTCCCGGTTTTAAGAATCCGGCGGTTTGCGTCGCGAAATGGTTGATCGAGATCTCATCGATCCAACCGGTATCGTTGTTTGCTTTGGGAGGAACCGCGAGTGAAGGGATGTGTTTAATGGCTTTGTTAGATAAGGTGATCTTTCCATCGGCCATGGCCAAACCGAGTGCCGTCACACCAAACGACTTGGTTGTCGATTTCAGATCGAAGAGCTTCCTTGGATCGCCCCACTACATCAAGTTGTTGGATGGCCAAGACTCTACAGCCATGAATGGTAGGGTGGCCAATGACCAAGCTACCAGGATTCAAAGGATCATTCCCCAGGCTATCCGATCTCCAAACGGATCAAAAGAACCATCGGAAGAGGATCACTAGCGTCCCGAGCACCAGGATTACACAGTGGATGAGAATCCTGGATCTATTCACAACGGTTTGCGAGTAGAGTCAGCTTCAACGATCAGTCGGGTCAGCTTCAACGATCAGTCGGTTGGTGACCACGGGTAGAACCATGGCAACGTTTGCGATCGCTCCGTAGACCGATACCGATGGAGCGACGCGTTCAACGACGATAGTCGATCCGATTTGTTATAGGGTTAAAATGGTCGGGGCGGCGGGATTCGAACCCACGGCCTCTGCACCCCCAGTGCAGCGCGCTACCAGGCTGCGCCACGCCCCGACGATGCTTCGACGGTCCTTAGGAATCGCTTCTTTGGCAAGTTCCTTTTGAACGAATCCCAGGCTGAAATTACCGAAGGATCAGGCGTGATTTCCCATAAACACCATCTATACTTAAGAATGCTTAACTTTCGCGGAATTCTCGCACTCCTCTTCGTTTGGTGCTGTCTACTGGCACCGGCGAGTGCCTTCCGCACGGTGGTGATCGATGCCGGGCACGGCGGGAAGGACGACGGAGCGAAGCGATACGGGGTGAAGGAGAAGGACCTCAATCTGGATACCGCCAAACGTTTGGAGAAGATTCTCAAGCGGCGCGGATTTCACGTGGTGATGACCCGGCGTACGGACCGTTTCCTTCATTTGCAGGAACGGGCAAAGATTGCCAATCGCTACCAGGACGCCGTCTTCATCAGCATCCATTACAATGCCCATCCCGACACGTCGGTGAAGGGGATCGAGACGTTTTATGCGACGATGGAGGGGCGAGAGCTCGCTTCTGGCATTCAGAATCACCTGACCAAGCGGATACGGCAGACACGCAATCGCGGCATCAAGTCGGGCAAACAGTACGCGGTGCTGAACAAGACGCGGATGGTCAGCGTCTTGGTCGAGGGTGGCTTTATTAGCAATTCTTGGGAACGGAGTCGGCTCAACGGGGCCTGGTATAGGCAGATCGTGGCTGAGCAGATCGCCAAGGGCATTCTCATTCACAAATAGCGGGGCCATGTCGTGAGTGTGGATCGCTTCATTAGCGGTGACTGGGGAACGAGCCGGTTGCGTTTGCGCCTTGTTCAGCGAGAACCCTTTCGAATTCTTGAAACGATCGAGTCTGAACGTGGCATTGCCGCAGTTTATGATGGTTGGGAATTTAGTGGGAATTCTCGTGAGAACTATTTCGAAGGTATTGTTGGTGAGGCGCTTGAGGGATTTGAGGAATTAGTTGTTGGCTTGCCTGTTGCCGTTTCAGGCATGGCTTCTTCGACCATCGGTTGGTGTGAACTGCCCTATGCGCCGCTGCCCCACCAATTGACGGATCCACTGGCCTCAAAGGTTGTCGGAGCCGACCTCGATGTCCGACTGGTGTCAGGTCTGCGCTGGGAGACCCGTGACGTCATGCGGGGTGAGGAATCTCAGGTTGTTGGCGTGTGGGGCAATCCAACTCTCAATCTACCATCGCGTTTTCGGCTCATTTTACCGGGCACCCATAGCAAGCACGTTCTCATTGAAGACGACACAATTACGGCGTTCCAGACGTTTCTGACTGGTGATCTGTTCCAGGCGCTTGGACGATACTCAATACTCAAGCATTCCGTTGAAATGCGGACGGAAGTCGTTGCTAATGATGCGTTTAGAGACGGCGTCCGTCGCTCTCAGACGGACCCGATGGACCATGTGCTCTTCAGCCTTCGCTGTGCGGACCTTTTTAATATACGCGAAGCCGCTGAGAACGCAGCCTTCCTTAGCGGCCTGTTGATTGGCAGTGAGATGAGCGCGTTGGCTGAGGGTGCAGAAACGGTGGTCGTTGCGGAGACAGCTCTCGGAAAGCTCTATGCGGCGGCACTTCATATCTTGGGAGAGAGTGCTCGACTTGTCTTGATTGCGGAAACTGCTCTCGACGAATCGGTCGCCCGATCCCACGCTCGGTTGTTCGGAAGTTCTTCGCAGAGTTGCTCACAAGCTCAACGCTAACAAATGCAATAATGCAATGATAGAATTTGCCTAGTGTCGGGCAAATTTGCTTGCTGAAGAACTCGAATCCGTTAGGCTCCGTTCCTTCTCCGATCACCATGCCTGACGCCGTTTCCGACCCACCTACCCAGGACGCAAGTCCCAATTCTAAGTCTGATAAACCGAGCTTTCAGAAGACGAAGCAGAAGTCGTTGTCCGAATTGATGGACGATCCTCGGCAAAGTATGCCGAGCAGCCGCGAGACTGAAATTGGCGTGTTGAGTTGTCTCCTCCAGTCGTCTGATTCGGAGTTGCTTGGAGAGGCTATTGAGAATTTGCCAGGGCCAGATTGCTTCTATGTTCCAGCACACCGGATCATCTTCGAGGGGGTCATGGAAATGTACAACAAGAGTCAGCCGATTGACCTAATCTCTGTCGTCCAGCTCCTTCAGGATCGGAATCAGTTGGATAAGGTTGGCGGTGCTGCCGCCGTTGCCGAGATCTTCTCATACTCGCCCACGGCAGCCCACTTCTCTTACTACCTCCATATCCTGACCCAGAAGTATGTGCTCCGGCGCATCATTCAGACCTGCACGGACTGTATCACGCAGGCTTACGAGGATCAGGAGAATGTCGATGGCTTGTTAGATGAGGTTGAGCAGCGTATCCTTGCTGTCCGGGAAACACGAAAGGCGAAGGCATTCGCCACGATGAAGGATGAGGTCATGAAAGCGATCGCTGAGATCGAAGACATGTACAAGAACAAAGGCAAGACGAGCGGTCTGTCCTCTGGGTTTGCCGGGCTCGATGAGAAGACCAACGGGATGAAGGGTGGGGAAATGATCGTTATCGCGGCGCGTCCTTCCATGGGAAAGACGGCCTTCGCATTGAATATGGTCGAAGCGGTTGGCATCGATCAGCAAAAACCGGTGGCTGTCTTCAGTCTCGAGATGCCTACAGCGCAGCTCGTTTTCCGTTTGCTCTGCTCTCGTGCTGGCATCGAGATGTCGAAATTGAATGGCGGCTTTCTCTCACAGAATCGCGATTTCCCGCTTCTCATGAGTGCCGCGCAGACGTTGGCCAATAGCCCGATCTTCATCGATGACTCACCGGGGCTCAGTATTCTTGAGGTGCGATCGAAAGCACGGCGGCTGAAGAAGCAGCACGATATTCAGCTCATCGCAATCGACTACCTGCAGTTGCTGAAATCGAACTCCAGACGAGCTCAGGACAACCATCAGCTTGAGATCGCGGAGATTTCTTCGGGCCTCAAAAACATCGCCAAAGAACTGAACATTCCTGTCATTGTTCTCGCTCAGTTGAATCGCGGTCCCGAAAGTCGTGGTGGCAAACCGAGGTTGAGTGATTTGCGAGAGTCTGGCGCGATTGAGCAGGACGCGGACCTGGTGGGGCTCTTGCTTCGGGAGAAATACTACGCTGAAGACGCTGAGGATGCTGAGGAGAAGGCGGGCAAAGCCGTGCTCGATGTGGCTAAGAATCGTAATGGTCCGACCGGGGCGGTGCCTTTGGTATCCCTCGAACAGAACATGCGATTTGTTGACCGTGCCTTTGAAGAAGGCGAGGATGGCTTCGGCGATCAATGAATCCTGACGACTCCCTCTATAAAGATGACAATTTCGAGCCTGACGAACGTCCTGTTCCCAAGGTCTTTCATTCGTTCTATGAAGAGCGGCCGTTTCGTTGCTGCACCTCGTGCGGTGAGGGGCTAAACGATCTTGAGGACATCTACCAAGTCACCAAGACCTTCCATGGAACGGAGGTCATTTTGGAGTATGCGATGTGTTCGCCTTGCCAGCAAAACATGCTGAAGGAGCTTTCGGAGGAAAGCGTTGAAAGGCTCGCCAATTTCCAGACGGAGCGTTCGAAAGAGCCGCAGAACAATGCGGACACCGAAGACTACAAGTGTGAGTTCTGTCTGCGGTCACGTGAAGACGCCATCGAGAACCAGCTTCATTTCTCCATGGCAGCGATTTGTTTCGCCTCGGAGATGGTCGAGCGGCCACTTTTCGTCTGTGAAACCTGCATGCTGGAGATCAATGAAAAGATGTCTGAGCAAACCAAGCGTCGTTGGAGAGATTTCGTCGACACGCACTTTCCAGGTGTCCCTTCAGATGCGCTTCCGGAACCCACGACTGTTCCAGTTTTGTAGGGCAGTTACATAATTGTCTGCTTTCTAAGCACTTTTGGGCTAAAAGGGAGGATAACGGGACTTAAAATGCGAATTAGAAAGATTTTTGAGAATACATTCCTGAAAAGAGATGGACTTTACTTTAACCTGCATCATCTTAAGGAATATCCAAGCACATCCCTCCTGAGCCCCTATCCCATAACCTCCCTTGGGATAGGGGCTCTATGGTTTTCTGGGTTTGGACAGGTTTTCTCGAGGGTATTAGCCTCTGTCTTTTGTTTTGTTTTTGCGGGCTGCGAGAACACGAGCCAGCTTGGGAGCCTCACGGTTGTATCAGAAGGATGGCTTATAAGACCTGGATCTCCTTCGAAATATCTGAAACGCCAACTGACTCAGGTAGCACCAGACGCCATTTCTGCTGCCGATAAGGAAGTCTTCGCGGCTTACGAGGAATCTGGACCAAGTGTCTGGTCGACCAGTTGGACCTCCAAACTAGATTTCACCGGTGTCGCCTGGGATAACGCCAAAGCGGGTACCTTGATTCATCCGCAGTTCGTCGTTTTTGCAAGTCACTTTGCCCGGCGCAAGGGCGAGTCCCTGACGTTTCATGATCGGGCCGGTCGACCCGTCAAACGTAAGATTGCTCGGAGAGCGATGATTCATCGCATCAAGGATCCAGACTTTACCGTGGCGATGCTGGATCAGCCGGTGCCACCGACCGTGACTCATTATCCGATCCTACCGGTGGGCCATGACTATCGCGTGTTGAATGGGGCTCCATTGCTCGTCACAGACAAGGAGCGCAAAGTGCATCTCTTTCGGATCAATCGAGTTAGCCGAACTGGGTATGAGCAGATTGGGGCGAGGCCAGCCCTAGGCCATGAATATGGATCGGGGTTAGCTGAGCGTCTAGAGAAAGGCGACTCCGGACACCCGGCTTTCGTCTTGGTAAATGGGCGTCTCGTCTTGGCGTCCACGCTGAAAGGGGGAGGTTGGGCGACCACGGGCCCTTTCTTTGGTGGCTCAAAGATCCAGGCTGCCCTTCAGCAGGCGATCAAGAGGCTGGCAGGCTCAAGTACGGGCTAAAATTAAAATGATTGAGTTCGCGTGTAACAAACGGGCAGAAATCTCGCATAATAGAGTTGGGACAGGGTTGGTAACGGCCTGAGAGGTTTAGATAGGCCCAGGTAGGGTGTCGGTCTGACTGGGGAGGACAGATCGCACTCCGCCTGCGGCGTCCTCGCATTCGAGATTGGCCACTTACGGCAAGTTTGTTAAGCCTCTGCCATGAGACCTATCCAATCTCTCCTATTCTTGTTCGCTTCGGCAATCGTCCTCGCGACGGCGGAGGCCAAGCCCTTTCTTCATCCTCTGTTCTCTGACCATGCCGTCTTGCAACGGGATGGAGACATTCGCATCTGGGGATGGACAACACCAGGGGAGAAGGTACGTGTCCAAATTGGGCCAGAGCAGCGAGAAGGTACTGCTGGAGCTGACGGACGATGGCTCGTTTCGGTGAAGGCACCGAAGACGGGAGGCCCGTATGAACTTGAGGGGGATGGCGCAAAGAAAATTCGGCGTAAAAATATTCTCATCGGGGATGTCTGGCTCTGTTCTGGCCAGTCAAACATGGAGTGGAGCGTTGCCAATTCTAACAATCCTCGTGAGGAAATTGCTAAGGGAAGCCATTCTCAGATTCGTCTATTCACGGTGCCCAAGCAAATCGCGGCCGCCCCTGTGGATTCGATTGAATCGGCTTGGCAGGAATGCCAGCCGGAAACAGTGAAGAATTTCTCGGCGGTTGGTTATTACTTTGGGAGAGCGCTTCGTGAGCATGATGCCAAGGTGCCTATTGGGTTGGTCCATTCTTCCTGGGGAGGCACCATTGCTGAGGCTTGGACCAGTGGGGATTCTCTGATGGCACTGCCAGATTTCCAAGATGCGGTGAGTGATGTCAAGGCCTGGGCTAGAGAGGACTCCGCGAACACGCCGGAAGCACGTGAATCCAAGTATCAGGAGAAACTTGCGAAGTGGTGGAAGGACAATGACACGGAAGGCGCGGCCAAGGCACAAGAGGCATACGATTCTTCTGCCTGGCCGGTCATGGCTGTTCCTGGTAACTGGGAGGATAGTGTGTTGCCTGATTTCGATGGACTCGTGTGGTTTCGCAAAGTCGTGACTTTGCCAGACTCGTGGGTGGGAAAAGATTTAGAGCTTTCTTTGGGGGCCATCGATGACGATGACGTGACCTATGTGAACGGTGTCGAAGTCGGTAGTGTTTCGGGGTGGAATCAGAAGCGCTTCTACAAGGTTGCTGCAGAGCATTGGCAATCTGGTGATAATCTCATTGCGGTGCGGGTCCTTGATACCTCTGGTGGAGGTGGTTTTCATGGGGAGGCCTCTGGAATGCGCCTCAAGCCAATCACGCGTGTGCAGGAGCCGCCGATTGTCCTGGCTGGTTACTGGGAGTATGAAGTGAGCAAACCTTTCAGCGAGATGACACCACGTCCGAATCGGTTTGGCGGAAATCCTAACGTGACCACGGTGCTCTACAACGGCATGATTGCACCTCTCGTGCCGATGACGATCAAAGGGGCGATTTGGTACCAAGGCGAGTCCAACGCGAATCGCCCGACGCAGTATCGAACCTTACTTCCTACCATGATCACGGATTGGCGGAAGCAATTTGATGTTGGGAACTTCCCGTTTCATATCGTTCAGCTTGCGAATTTCATGACGCGCGAGACCTCGCCACAGGAATCGACCTGGGCCGCCTTGCGCGAAGCGCAGGCGTTGACGGCACAACACGATCCAAACGTTGGTTTGGCTGTCGCGATTGATATTGGCGAGGCGGGCGACATTCATCCGCGTAATAAACAAGATGTGGGCAAGCGTCTCGCCATGGCGGAGCGTGGGCTGTCTAGACCGGTGTATCGCGCGATGGAGGTCAAGGGTTCCGCTGTTCGCTTAAAGTTCGATCATGGACAAGGACTGACGTCGAACGGCAAGCTTCATGGTTTTGCGATTGCGAGTAGTGATAAGAAATACGTCTGGGCAAATGCAGAGATCCAAGGGGAGGATGTTATCGTAACGGCCCCTCAGGTTCGGCAACCGATTGCGGTGCGTTATGGATGGGGGAACAATCCGAAGTGCACTCTCTATAATGGTAAGGGCTTGCCTGCAGTGCCGTTTCGCACCGACGTGGAAGCCGCGACTGTGCAACGAGGCTATACAAATCTATTCGACGGCAGCTCACTAAGCGGCTGGAAACAAATCAACGGGACCGCCAAATATGAAGTGAAGGATGGCACCATTGTGGGAACGACCGCCAAAGGAAGCCCAAATTCATTTCTCTGCACTGAGAAGGAATATGGCGATTTCGAGTTGCAGTTTGAGGTCAAGCTGATTGATGGTCAGCTCAATTCAGGTTGTCAGATTCGAAGCCAGAGCCTCCCTGATTACAAAGGTGGTCGAGTTCATGGTTACCAGGTGGAGATCGCGACTAATGGAACGGCCGGCTATATCTATGATGAAGCTCGGCGGGGTTGGTTGAGTGAGGATCGTTCTAACGCTGAAGCCAAGGATGCCTTTAAGCACGGTGCTTGGAATCACTATCGCATTCTCTGTATGGGGGATAGAATGCAGACCTGGGTCAACCAAGTGCCGGTTGGTAATGTCACTGATACGATGACGCCAAGCGGCTTCATCGGCCTCCAGGTTCACTCAGTGAAAGGGGACCCACAGTGGCAAGTTGCCTGGAGAAATCTATGGCTTCGGGAGATTTCTAAGCGCTAAGTAAGAAACGAATTTCCTAGGGGAGGGCACGTGCCAAGAGTTCCTCCCATGGAGATGAGAAGCACGGCTTTACTGGTGAAGGTGTTCTTACTACGGTGGCAGGCCTTTTCTGTCGCTATGGAGCGGGTCGCCACTGCCACGAATATTATTGAAGTGGTAGGGGTTGTGGAGAAACATCACGTCCTTTCACCGAGGCGTCAGGAGATGGCATTGGCAGCCGTGCGTGAGATCTATGGGGTGGGCAGCCTCTCGGTGTGCAGGCTTTTACGCCGCAGACTCATGCTCTCTTGAGCCAGGAGATCTCAAAGTTGACTACCCTCGAAGAGATCTCAGATTTTGTAAGAAAAGCGTTAAAGTAAAGGAAGAGAGCGGTTACTTATGATCAAGTGAGTTCTGCAGTCTTGGCGGTGAACAGTAGCAAGGCGAGTCTCTCCCCTGTCCGGATACGAAGGGGCCATGTTGGAAATGATGTCGCCGTGCAGATGGGGGAGGATAGCTATGTTGGGATTGGTGTTCAATTGTTCCATTGGTAAAGATGGCTTCATGTCCGTGCCAAAAGTGTTCCCACGTGGCCCAAGCGTACCGTGCGGGATTGAGGGGCGGTGATACTGTCCTATCGATTGATGGGGATTCGACGGAAGGCATGGAGATGCCAGAAAGAATCAAGCGGCTTCGCGGTCAGGATGGCGTCGAGGTCACGCTAGAGGCTCCGAAGCGAGGTACTGTCACGGTGGTCGAATTCATCGCTTTGGACGAGAAAGAGTC
>JAACDM010000283.1 GCA_009936795.1 Verrucomicrobiaceae bacterium
CTAGTTGGGCATTCGGGCTTGGAAGCAGGCGTTCGCTTTGTGGATCGAAACGAACCTGAGTGATGGTGTTCGGTCGCGTGTGGGGAACGAAGGCGTGGTGACCTTGGTGATCCCAAACAGCGGCATGCGCGTGGGAGGCAACATCGAGGAACTGCACGGCTTTGTGTTCGAGGCTACCGTCCTCGCGAATCTGGTGGAGCGCCGCTTTGCCACTGCCGTAGTAAGAACTGACAAGGTAACGGCCGTTAGGATGGACCTGGACGTAGGAAGCCGCGTGACCGATCAGGCTCTCGTTTAAGAGTGTGAGGGTGGCATCGTCTTCTAAGCAATACGATGCGATTACATTCGAGGTATGCAAGGCGACGTAGACGTTTCGTCCATTTGGAGCGACGGCGATGGAGGCAGGCTTGCCGTTGGTGTCCGTCTTGCTGCGTAGGGTGAGAGTGCCTAGAGAGTCGTCCAGGGCATGGAGAGCGAGTTGCTGATTCCCTTTGAGCGAAACGATGGCCCATTGCTCACCGGATTTCTTGGGCGTGGATTTCTTCTTCCGGTAGCCTTCGTCGGGTGCTTGTGCCTTGGGCAGATGGGTTCTGTGTTGGACGATGATATCCGCATGCTCTGGATGGTTGGCGAGATTGTGGCGTTCTTGAGAATCCTGACGATGATCGTAAAGTTCTTCAGCGCCGTCGGCGTAATGGATATAGCGCCAGTGTTGGGAGCGGACAGCGTGATTATTGCGCCCGTGTGTGATGAGGGCAACGCGTTCTGCAGTCGCCTTTGGATCCTTTAGAAAAGGAACGAGACTTTCGCCATCAAGCTTGGTTGGCGGTCTAAGCTGGCAGAGCTCTGCTAGGGTTGGGTAGAGATCAACTAGGCTGACGGACGTTTGGCGACGAGCTCCTTGGGGGATGTTAGGTCCGGAGATGATGAGCGGCACGCGGGTCGTCTGTTCCCAGAGCGCGAATTTCTCCCAATGTTGCTTATGCCCCAGGTGATAGCCGTGGTCTGACCAGAGGACAATGATGGTATTATCGCGCATGGGGCTCGCGTCGAACGCGGCCAGAAGACGGCCTACCATGGCGTCAGCAAAGGTAGCGGAAGCGAGGTAGGCTTGAACAGCGTCCTCCCAATGATCGTGATCGGTGACCCATTGGTGCCACCCCTGTCTGGTCATGTCGCGACCAGCTTGTGGGAGGTCTTGAAGATCTTCTTTGGTGTCCTCCGGGAGCGTGATTTTTTCAGGTGGATAGTTGTCGAAATAATCCTTTGGTGTGTACCAAGGGATGTGCGGTCGATAGATACCGACGGCGAGGAAGAGCGGTTGCTCGTGTGACTCCGTGAGTTGTTCCGATGCCCACTGGACCACCTGGCCATCGCCCATGGCGTCATCGTCAATGTCGAGGTAGCTCCAATCAAAGAAGCCGTTGTAATATCCTGGATTCTCGTTCGCCGGAAAGGAATCTGGAGTGCTTTCGTCAGGGAGCTGGCGGTTACAAGAGGGGAAGTAGGCATCCCATGACGTGGGATCGTGGAAACCTGCAAATCCGTCAGGGTGAATGGTGTGAGCGTGATAAATCTTGCCAGCACCGACGGAGCGATAGCCTTGTTTGCGGAAAGCTTCTGGTAGCGTAAGCGTGTCCCTAACAGAGCTCATGACACGCCAGTCATCGTGGTTTACGTAGACCCCAGTAGTCGTTGGGAAGAGTCCTGTCAGGATGGCCGTGCGAGAAGGATTGCAGCCAGGGGCGGCGCAGTGAGCATTGGTGAAGAGGACGCCACGTTCGGCAGGCCGGTCGATGTTAGGCGTGTACGCTTTGGGATGACCTCCGAGTGCGCCAACGGAATGATTGAGATCATCGATGGCGATGAAGAGGACGTTAGGCCGATCTGCGGCAAAGGCGCCCAAACCAAGGCTGAGGACGACACAACAGGCTTGCAGGAACGATACGGGAATGGGGAAATGCTTGTTCATCAATGGTCTCGCAAACTCGTTGGTCGGTTGAGATTAATGCCGCCAAACTTCAGTGATGTTGACACATTGATCCGGTCACGTCACAGCACATCCCTATCGGCGAGCCATCCGGCGGTCGCGGCGGTGCGGGAGGTTTCGGACGAGTGGGATCGCGCAAGCAGCGCTCGATCTGAGCGGCCCCGTAGGTGCAATGGGCCCGTTGCGAAGGATTCAGATCGCGACTGAACCGATGCTACAGTGAATTACCCAGATCCTTTACTGCGGTGAACGCCACGGCGCGTGCCTGATGCGAGGCGCTCTCTGCTGTAGCCAGGTCCATCAATTGGTGGAGAACAACGCCATCGACAGCCCGTGCGAGTTCTCCCGCGGAACTCTCTTCATGAGAACTCCACCACGTTTGCCCTAACAGTCGATTGATTAGATCGCGCAGACTCGGGTTGTCGGCATTCTGTGAGTGATGCTGAACGAGACGTGTCGCACGCTGTGGGTGGAGTAACAGGCGCATGGCCATGCCGGCAGCCGTTTCTGCTGCCGCTATCGGATCAAATGTCACCCCCGTTCGCGTCGAGAACGTTTCACGTCCGCGCGATGTCCCGAAGGTCCTTGGTGGAATCGAATTCAGAATGGAATCGGACAGTGCGAGGGATTCCGGTGTCAACGTCGCGAGGATGGATTGGATCGCTTGCCGCTGAAGTTCAGGTGCGAGAACCTCGATGACCTTCTGCCCGTCGCCACGTGAGGCATAGCGATAGTCAACGCCGCCAACGAGCTTCGCAGCCGCCTCAAGCTGGTAGCGATGATAATAGTATATTGGGACGAGCGCCTCCTCCAGAGTCGACATTGGAGCACCAGGCCTAATATTACGTTCTCCGAATCGTTTGAGCACAGCGGCGCGAACGGCCATCACGCGCTGCAGCTCTTCGGCAGGATTCGCACCGTTGTCCCACAAGTGGGCCGCTGGATGTGCTCCACCGGGCGCTCGCGCGTCCGCATCGGAAATGAATACATGGCCATCGGCGATTGACTCTGCGATCATTCGCTTGAGTTCTGCGGCCACATCGGCGCTCTCTGGAAAATCCCGGTAGCCAAATTCGATCGCCGCTTTGTCCCACTCGCCGATGCCCACCGAATAAGCGTCGGAGACATCGATCGCGCCATCGCTTCGGAGCTTTACGAGTGGGTGAGGGTAGTCCATCACGGAAGTGCGGCCGTTAACGCTGGACGCGAAATTGTGCGCAAGTCCAAGGGTATGTCCGACCTCGTGAGCTGAAAGTTGACGCAACCGAGCAAGCGCCAATTCGAGCATGGCCGGATTCTTCTCTGCTCCGACTTCGTAAGGTGCGAGCAAGCCCTCCGCGATCAAGAAATCCTGCCGGACACGTAGCGATCCCAGCGTCACGTGTCCCTTGATGATCTCTCCCGTCCGCGGATCCCGCACTGAAGCCCCATACGACCAACCGCGGGTCGAGCGATGCACCCACTGAATAACATTGTAGCGAACGTCCATGGGATCCGCACCGTCAGGTAGCATCTCGACGCGAAAGGCTCCTCGATACCCTGCAGCTTCAAAGGCTGCCTCCCACCAACGGGCGCCCTCAAGCAATGCCGATCGAATCGGCTCCGGTGCGCCAGGATCCAAGTAGTAGACGATCGGTTCCACCGGCTCCCCTACAGCCGACGCTGGATCTTTCTTCTTCAACCGATGTCGGGCAAGATATCGCTTCTCGATGGGCTCGTCGATCGGTGTTGCGAAGTCCATGAAGGAGGTACTGAAAAACCCCGCGCGTGGATCGTAAGGACGCGGTTCATAGTTGCCGTCCGGCAACTCGATGAATGAATGATGCTGCCTGATCGTGACCGCTTCCGGCGAGGGCACAACCCTGCGGATAAACCCTCCTTTCGGCTCGCCTACAAATGTTAGGGTGGCCTCCACTTCAGTGTTTCTTGGGAAGTTCTTGGTCCGCGGGAGGTAGAGCGAGGATCGCGAGGTATCCATCTTGTAGGCCCCCTGTTCCGATTGCTTTAGTACTCTCGCAACCCCGTGGGCGTCCCGAAGAAAGAACTCGGTTGCATCCACCAGGACTGAATCACCTTCTTCAGCTGCTACCTTGAACCCCCAAAGAGTCGACTCGGCAAAGGCCTCTTTCACGGCTTGCCCCTCAGCCTCGTTCTCGCTCAATGCCCTGAATGCGTAGTTCGATTCTATCAACATCCCCTTTGGCCCGACTCTCTCGAATCGTACGATCGCCGACCGGCCGAGCTGCCCGCGATCAAGCCCGATATCATTGGAACCAACTCCAGCAGCTAACGAAGACACGTAAAGAAACTCTTCGTCCCAACGATCGATGTGCAGCCAAAGTTTACCCTCACGAGCATCCCAGTAATAGCTGAAGTAGCCGTCGGTGCGTGTAAGCGACTTGGTCTTAGATTCTATCGTCTTCGGTGCCTTCTCGTCGTCGACTTCTTGGGCAGGGCAGCTTGCCCAGGCAAGAATTGCGAGTGTAATCCGAAGGCAATTTCCGATTCGCCGTTGTGAGTTTCTGCTGTTCATGTCTTTCATTCTCAGGAATTAACGAAGCCTTTCTGTCACGACTAGCGCATCAATGCGACCGTACATGACCATTGGTAAGACTATCCGAATTCTAGGTCTCGCTGGCAAAGGGAATCCCATGAATGGGGATTATAGAACTCTCGCCCGCGTGGAGGGGCTGCACGGCTACACCAGGAGCGAGGCCGTCACAGCAGCCAGAAACTCGAACGACTGGCGACGTGGCGCGCTTACTCTGACAGATCGACCCGGACCAGTTCTTTGTCATTGCGCGCAAAGACTGACTTCTCGGCGAACGCAGGATGCGTCCACACCACCTTGCGCCCCCAGGCGCCGTTGGTGGGTGCAAGAATGTTCTGGCGGCCAAGCTCTTTGTAACCAGAAGCGGGAAGTTCTGCTAGGATAAGATCGCCCATCTCACCGAAGAGCCAGTACTGCTTGTTCGGCTCGTGATAGACCAGAAAGGCCGTGCCATGACGGGCCTTCTTCTTCGTTTCCGGGGCGAGGCTAGCCTCCGTAGTACTCCAGAGTTGCTCGCCATCTTTCATCGATACGGCAATCAAGGCGCTGCTTTCGCTGTCCACTCCATAGATGACGCCATCCCTCATTTGAGGAGGCGCCTTCAACGGATAGACGGCTTTGTCGATCGCCCCTCGCCAGAGTTCACTTACGGCAGGCTTCCGCTCGTCGAGCTCTAGCATCACAGCCACTTGCTTGCCCGGGCCTGCGACGTAAAGCTTGTTGCCCCACTGCCGAGGGCTCATGCGCGAGATGCTATAGACGGGCTCCAGGTCGACGGACCAATAAGACTGCCCGTTCGTCGGATTCAGAGAAACCACCGCCGTAGGATGCCAGAACAACAACTGTTCCACGCCTGCCTGTTTAAAAACACGAGGCGGACAATAACCGGCTTCCTTGGCACTCAGAGCCTTCCATCGTTCTTCACCGGATTTCTTGTCGAACGCAACTAACACCTGGTTATCCCCGCCTGCCACCCCATACACCAAATCGCCATGGACCAAGGGATGCGAGGAGTAACCCCAGCGCGGTGGCTCACATTGATACAACTTACAAATGTCGTGCTGCCACACAACGTCTCCGTTGTTGGCATCGAGACACATGAGATGCCCCATGGTGCCCTGAAAGTAGAGCTGATCATCAATACCGGTACGCGTCACCCGTGGACCACCTGGATAAGAAATGTTATAGGTGACTTCATACTCGTGTTTCCACAGCACTTTCCCGTCCGAAGCGTCGAGACAGAGAATACGCTCCTTGCCTTTGCGAGGATGGGCACTCTGTGACTTGCCATCAAAGTCGTCGTCCGCCATCACGAAATCGGGCACATAGACTTTGCCCTTTGCCACCGAAGGCCCGGCATAACCGTAACTCACCGGCACTCTCCACTGCACCTTGCCGCCGTCCCTGGGCAAGTCCTTACGCACCCCCGCTTCCCGCCAAATCCCATCGCGCTCCTCGCCCATCCACTGTGGCCAATCAGCCGCAGATGCCACTCCAAGAGTTACCGATACCAACAAAGCAATTCTCTTCATGCCCAATAGCCTTGTTCGCCACACGCCAATGTCAACATTCCCTCACCCTCCAATCAGCGAGCGCGGTCGAAGATGCGCATCACGACTTCATCCGATTGCCTGATAAACCCATCAAACCGTCCATAAAACGCCTCAAGCGCCAAACCCATGTGTTTCTCAAACGCCGCCGACTTTCCCAAGGGTAGGATATCCGCGTACCAGCCCTTCAGAACAGTCTTCTCATCAACACCCAACTCATGAATGAGGTAGGCCGTCGCCCAGGCTCCTAACATGTAATAGACCTGAGCCGAATTTCCTTTCTCCCAATACGTTTCATCATCCAATCGAACCTTCTTGCCCTCAGACAAGAACTCGTTGATGCCGGGCCTTCCGATGTTGGCACCAGCGGTCTTCAATTCTAACATGTAGTTCTTAAAATCCGTTAACCCTAGGTTCTCCATGAACTTGGCAGAACTGTAGGTCGCCATGCCTTCCGCCATCCATGAGCAGAAATGACGATCAGATGTCCGCTCTTGAGACGTATCGCAATGAGCGATCTGAAAAACGTGATGGTACTCATGCAGCGCGCCCCACGTGTTCTCAATCGGATCCCGCTCGCGTCCAGTGGCATTGGTAGTGACGTCTTCATACACGCGAACCGGCGATTGGCTCCAGGTTAGCCCACCCTCTGCTTTGCCATTGAGGACGGCTTTCATCTCCTCAACAACGTTGGTCTGTGCGAGATACGAGGCGATCTGCTTCTCGGCAGGCTCCGCTTCATTCGGATCGATTCGGCTCTTCGCGCGTTCTCGATAAATGGCTCTCACACTCGCCTCACTCTCAGCCCCTAGCAAATAGATATAGTAAGGTCCATAGTTGCCGAAGTAGTCGATGGCGTAGTTCAGCCCTCTCTTGTAATTGGCCACCAAAGAGCCGTCGGCATTCAATCCTTCAGCAACATGGAAAACGGGCTGGACTTCCGTTTCTTTGGCTAAGTTATGGTCCTCGCCTACCGTCTTGATTGATGATCCGGCGAAAAGCACCACGATGATCCATACGAGTCGTTGCATAGCCGTAGTGAAGTGGAACTGCGAGATAATCGCCAATCCTATTTCTTCTTGCGCGGGTCGTAGCTGTTGAGACGTGTTGGCGAACCGCTGTCGCTGACCCAGGAATTGCAGAACTCTACCGGGGGTTGGTGTTCTTGTCGCCGTAGTATACCTGGTGAGTCCGTCTCTTTGTCGCCCAATCCAGTGGCCCCCGAGATCTCCACATTGCGGCGAATCCACTGGCCATTAAGCCTCGCGGTGAAACTCGCGTTGACGGTCTTCTAGGGCTAATCCATTAATTCGCTTAGAGCACTAACTCATTGACTGTCAGTTCACGATGGTGATATATAGCGCTTGCAGATCC
>JAACDM010000284.1 GCA_009936795.1 Verrucomicrobiaceae bacterium
CAATGCTCTACCTCAATTGTCTAACTGCGACGTGAGTCCACTTACCACCTCTTTGCTCGTCTTGTGCGCTAGCAACTTGAATCCGCCCCTGCTTCGAGGAGGTTGCGTTGCAAATAGTGTTTACGTTAGCAACGGACACCTTCGACTTCAGCAATGTCTGCGAACCGCTTCAGACGATTCCATTACCAAGGATTAGGTTTCTCCAGGTCGTATTTGCTCAGTCCGTCCCATGCTTTCCCCTGCCCACTGTGCGCGAAGGGCTGCTCGTAAAAGGGAGCGCTCACATTGGCATCGACGCGCTGCACGCGCGTGTGGCCGTCGCGACGGCGATCATACCAAAGGCCATCGTTGTGATCCAAGGCGCTGTAGCCATTCTGCACCATGAACTGAGCAACGTTTCGGAGGTCATCAGTGAAACCAAGCCCGCCCCTACCGGGCACGAAGCAGTGTGACTGCCGGCCCCATCTTCGGAGCCTCGTTAGGACGCAAATTTCCTCGCCACCAGGGAACGCCCAGACTCTTGCCTTGAACCAATTGCCCGTCGATATACAATCGACCTTCGATAAGTTCCAGCTTTCTTGAGACTTTCGGTTCCGAGTCTGGCGCTGTGTAACTGAACACGGGAACTCTCGAACGAACAGTGCTGATGGAATCTCTGGCCGAAGCCCCGGCAATGATCTGGCCTAGCGATTCGTGAGGTGTATTTGATTGACTGACAAACCTCTCAGCCACCTTGTAACTTGGGTTGGTGGCACCAAAGTGCTTCTGACCAATGGGTCCAAGGTCAATGCCATTCCTTTTAGCGAGCTGCTCTTGAACAAGGCTGATAGGCCTAACACCCCCCCACTCCGCATCGCCAAAGTCACCCTACCCAAGCGTGATTCTCGTCCTCGGGATGCGTGTTCATTGGCAATGATTCGAGCCTGAGTCCTTCAATACCAACCTGATGAATTCTACCTGGCCACTGGGTGAGCTTCTGAACCCGCCCGCCACCAAAGCGTGTCTCCAAGGCCGTAGTGATCGGAGCGTCTACCGTGATCGTCTTGTCAGAAATAGCTGTGATGCGGCGCTCCCATTGGATGTCGCGTGTACCCGATGGCCAGCCGACCAGAAATCGATCCATGCCAATGGCCTCAATCCACTCCTTAGCACTCGGCCGCGTGACTCTGACAAGGTCCCCAGCTTGCAGCCCTATCGTCGTGTCTAGCGGCAACTCGAATCCACCAACGGCAACATCCCTCGTGACTTCTCTTTCAAGCTCTTCGAATTGAGCATTATCCTTTCCCACCACTCGAATCACGGTTCGCCGACCTGTGCCAGTGGCACGAATCGTCGTCTCGCCCGAACCACGGAGGACCATACCACTGGCAGCCACCTTGAGCTGGCCTTCGACCTCAAAGGCCCCATTATCTAACAGAAGCGCCCCTCGAAATCCATGTTCATCCGAGGGGGCCTGAGCAAGTTGGTTGATGGCCGCCTGGAGTGTCGCGGTGGCATCGCCTTCAATATGCTTGACAAAGAGTCTCGCCTCGACATTTGGCAGAGAAACCACACTATCACGATAGCCGCAGTGAGAGAAATCGATGACAATGCCATCGGCGTCCTCACCCTGGACTAAAACAAGCCCGAAGCCTAACAGCAATGTAATCGCTAAGCTCCGAGGCATCACGGCACTAGACGAATGCGCAGGAAGTGAGCAGGTGAGTTCTCTGGAACAGCAAACTGCAAACGAATTTGTTCGGTGCCGGGAGGCACCTCTGACAGCACTTCCATGGTATCGGGCTGTGCCGCTGACCAAGGGGCCTTCAGATCGGGCGACCATTCGCCTAAGAAATCGCTGTAAGTTGACGATTTCTCAATGCTGAGTTCGAAGCTGATGTAAGTGCGACCGTCAACCACTCGGATCTGAATATTCTCGTCAGTCTGTTCACGCTCGGATGCTATCGCCGGAACGTTAGGATCGAGATTGGCGAGAAACTCAATGAAATTGCGCAATCCATCGCCATCATTGTCAGCGTTTGGGTCGGTGATTCCGTTCTCAACTGCCCAGGCATCATAGCTCCGTCCTTCCGGAGCTTGATCCGTGTTGGCATCGCCAGGCGTCGGTGTCAGGATTTCGCTCACGTCGGCCCCTCCGTCTGGAAAGCGGCCCCGAGCATGCGTGTCGCTAAGCTGGATACCGAAACCGATACCGTCAATAACCGTTCCAGCGTCGTCGCCAGCAGAAAGTTGGAGGAACTCGCCGCCTCGAGCGATGTCAAAACGAAAACGAGAGGGATTTGATGTACCGCCGCCGGAAGTGAACGCGGCATAGCCTCCAGGAGCGATGTAACTGAGCTTTGGAATCTGCCACTTTCGCCTACCCGCTTCGCTGGGCTCATCACTGAGCCATAGGCCTCCGAGCGCAATTGGGACGTTGCCAGGATTATGCAACTCGAGGAAACTATCATCCAAGACGGTGTCTCCATCTGCCGCGAACCATTCATTGATGCGAAGCGCTGCGACTTTACCTAACACTGCCTTAGAACCATTGACAGCACCGTGACTAGATGATTCTAGCAAAGCCCATGAGCCATCGTTCAGACGTCCAATACTTTGGTTAGATATTTGCAATCCCCAGATGATGCGATCGACCACTTGGCCGACTGGATTAAGCAGTTCGACTCCCCAATGCTCATAAGTATTATCTACTGGCAGTCTTGATTCCTCTACATGGTGATCGCCAGCCGATAAACTTAGAACAGGAAAGACCCAACCGACAGGCGAATGGCTCACCGTACGGAGCTGCCATCCCTCGAGATCGATCGCGCCCTTGGCGACTAGCTCGATCCAAGCGTTGGTAGCAATGAGCACCTCATTCAACTGAACCATGCCATCCTCGGCCACGGCATTGGACAATCCGGGACTGGGATAGTCTAACGCAACAATATCTCCAGTGGCATCGGGCACCCGCCCTACGGAGATGCCCTGCGTCTGCGTGTCATAGGTCACACTATCAAACACATTACCTTCGAAGGTTGCTAGTGACAAGGTCGCACCTTCCGCAGGAAGCTGGAGCCACACGGCATCGGCACGACGAGCACCTCGATCACAGACCAAGCGCAGCGTTCCACCGGGCTCAATCACGGCTGGTGCCGTGACGAGAAAGGACTCGTTATTGACCTGAACGCGCAAGCCAGCAAGCACGACGGGCGTGTCGGCATTCGTGTTGGTGAGCTCTAACCAATCATCGAAACCCGGCGGCGGGTCCGCTAGCCATTCGTTGAGGCGCAGATCGGTCAGACTTCCGCTAGAAGGGGCAACGGCCCCGGCATCTTTCGACGGCTGACCGGGTTGCCAATCAGGCCCAGCCCGATTGAAAGAAACATCTGCTGCCTGTGGACCGTAGCGAACGCCATCCACAACCATGCTTCCCTGGTCCAATAAAGACACCAAATCCCACTCATCTGAAAGATTGACTTCGATCGACAGATAAGTATTGGGGGCGAGCATCGTGCCATTGGCAATCGATACGGCGTCTTCGGCATTGCTGGGCATTAGCTGCCATCCGCTTAGATCAACTGCCAAGTCACCCATGTTCAGCAACTCGACGAAACCGGCTTCAGTACTACTCTTAGCGAGAAATTCACTGATGATCACGTGCGAACTATCAGTCACGTTGTTAGCCAAACCAGGAGAGCCATTCGCACCCTCACTCGCTCGCCAGTTGTAGGGTGATTGCGGATCGCCACGGGGATCGATGATCGCTATAGATGGACCGTCATTGTCTGCTTCCACTGGCCATGGTGTGTTGTCATCATACTCGACTGCTGTGACGAGTTGACCACGACCATCCAACAAAGCGATCCGTTCGCCATTGTTGTCCAGACGGCCGCCATAGTAACCCGCGACCTGCACGCCAGGATGTTGGGCATGAAAGATATTAGGCGCATCATTGCTAGCCACAACAATACGCGCACCAGGCCTAACAACCGTGCCCCACGGAAAGACAAACTCGATCCCCTGAAATGACCATTTTCCCAGATCGATGGGAGTATTACTCACATTCTGCAATTCGATGAACTCTGCGGCGGAACCACCCAACGCTCCCTTGGCATTGTAGTGAACCTCGGTGATGCGCATGTCAGCTGCAGTCGACCCCACACTGAACGTGGCTTCCATCAAGGCACTCCAGTTTCCGCGATCGAGCGCACGGGCCTTCACCACTGTAGTTTCATTAATCACTATAGGGCTGGTATACTGCTCCGCCGTTGGCGTGAGCTCACCGGTGCTGTCAAGATAGACCCGTGGGTCAGAGCCATCAGTCGTGTAGTAGAGCGCGCCACCAGCAAAGACCGAAGCTTTGGCAATCTGTATCTCAAATCCAGCAGAAACACGTTGGGAACCGATGATGGTCCTTTCAGAATCCTTAAAGTGGGGTGCCCGCACACTTGGATAAAGGCCACGGTCACGCAACTGCCTGAGAACAATATCAGGACGATCTGGGAACCACGTTTCCGTCAGGCGTCTCTGCTCGACCATCCAATGATCCGTCCAAGTGAAGAGTGGATAGGGGCCGCTCTGGTGCTGATGCACATCGCGTCGATAATCTCCCCAGCGAGCGGCTTCACAAGCGATGGCATCTTGAACGACTGCGCGCCACTTGTTCCAACGTGCAATATTGTTCTCAGGTCGAAGGGCACCATCAGGAGCCACTAGATGCTTGTGGGCTCGGTCGGCAAAGTCTAACAAATACTGATCGTTTGAGACAAGCTTTGTGTGCAACCCACCCGGAGGCGCGCTTGCACCCGTGCGATCAACATCTTCGTCCCACATCAGATTCTCCATGTCCCAGGGCAGAAAGCGAAACTGACCTTCTTTGTGCCTCACGGCATACCAGTTCTTATTGATGTTCTCGCCCCAATCCTGGTGCCCTAGAAAGAAGTGCAACAGCATGTAGTCCGCATACCATTCCACATCGAGCAACTCTTTCATCTCCCCATACTTCTCATTATCAATGGGCCTTGAGATATCCAACATCTCATCATAAGCATCCTTGGAGCCGCTCTTTAAGCCACCTTGTTCAACCACATCATAGTCTTCACTTTCACCTCCAAAGGTATTTGCAGCAAAGCCATGATTCTCTTGCTCCGTGGGATCGTAAAGCCCCCAATAGAGGCCGTTGATGAAGAGATGCACGTAACGGTGATGGCCCGCCGCGCGTCCCATGTCACGGAAGGTATCTTTACTGAAAGCGTCACGCATACGCGTAGCACGGGGCCGCTGTTGTCCCCCATCCCAGTGTAGCCAGCTAGAATTGAAATCGCCTCGTAAGATGATGTCGTCAAACTCGCGTGAAGGCGAATCAGGAAACAACGCATGGGTCAACTTGGCAGCGCCAAAGGAACTCTTAAAGTTGAGTTTGAATCCGTGCTTAGGGCATTTGCGAGGCTCTCTACTTGCATTGCCGTGCATACGAATACCACAGGTTGTGTCGAACCCTGTCGTACCGTCAGGAAGAAGCAGCTCGACCGAGCAAGCAAACTCAAACTGCGTGCCTTTCTGTCGGGAATTGGGATGCAGACCACGACTACCACACGTGTCGTTGTTAGGCATCACAACTGACATAAGCGGTAGTTCACGAAAGGCACGGTTCATCCGCTCGCGATTGGTGATGCCACTGGGATCGACTTCTCCGCCATCATTGTATTTGTTAGGGTCATCGATGATTTCGGGATCCATGCCGTAATCGGCCGGAGCGGCATTACTAGGCAGGTTGCTGATTTCACCAGGGAATCCCGCGCCACTTTGCGTGCCCCAGGTGATGGGAAAAGTCGCGTCTCCTACGGTGGGCAGCGGAGGATTGTCGTTGTCGTCCTCACGATCAGGATTGTCGTAGGGAGGACTGGGTTGATCAAGGATCTGATCAAGGAAGATATAGGAATGCGTCACCGTTTTGCTGGAAACTTTGCCCGATGCAGACGCCGCGACACGGAGAACAGTCGTGTGGTCAATCGGCAAAGGTTGTGTGTAAGCGGGGCTAAAAGTCGTCGGCTCACTGCCATTGAGGGTGTAGCGGATGGTTGCTCCTGGATCCTGAGAACTGACAATGACCTCGAAAGGTTCTGCAAAGAAGCCCCGGCTCACGTTCACACTCGGCTGTGGCGTGACTTGCGTCATGCCCGATCCCGTGTTCTCATTCTGAGGAGTTGGTTCATTGAAATAGACAGCCGCGTTATCGGCATTGAGACCATAGCTAAAGTCTACTCGCTGCTCCGGGTAATCATCGTAGACAGAAACGACCTCACGCGGCGACTCGGGACTGTGCAAGGCAAGATACCCGCCACTAAGATCGAGGGTGAAGTTGGTATGGGTTTTGCCAAAGATCGAGTCGGTGTCTTTGCCGGCAGCAAAGAGGACGAGCCGCTCCCCTGGACCAATAGATTTGGAAGGAGCGACCCAGAGATCTGGTTGTTCGGGATCCGAAGACAATGTCCAGCCTAACAGGTTCACGGATGCTTCACCTGGATTGTAGATCTCAATCCAATCTGGCGAATCGTCATCGTTATCAGTTAGGATAGTCGCGTTCGACGCCATGAACTCCGTGATCTCAAGGGCACCACGCTCACCCGGCGCGAGGTTCACCGACCATGAATCACCCTCAAAAGCATTGCCTGCTAGATCAGCGATGGTCTGCCCGGCAGCCCATTCGAAATTCACGTTGCCAGCTACCGGTTCTGAGAAGGTGAAGATATAGGGTCCCGCGCCCTCACCAGTAACCGAGCTCGCCACCGCACCACCAACTAACAAATGCTTTGCCAGGACTCCTGTAACCACCTCACTGAAACGCACTTCGGTCTGTGTTAAGCGGTTTACCTTCGCGCCGGGAATCGGCACGATTGATTCAAGATCTTTCCCTTCACGCACTACCCCAATTTGCGGTGGCAAAGTATCCATCAATTGGTAAGTCCAACCACTTTCCGGCGCATAGCCTCCCTCCCCGGCCACGCTCGCAATACCATGATCCGCATCCCAAGAAATGGAGACATCACCCGGCAATGGTTGGGTGAAGGTGAATTCGTAGGGGCCTTCACCTGAACCATCAACGGCAGCAGCAGATGCCGCATTGATGATCAAGTCGTCAGGATCGATTCCTATCACTGGCTCGCTAAACGTGACTTTGATCGTTGTTAGCGCTGGCACCGTTGCACTTGGCGCAGGTTCCGTTGTAGTGAGAGTAGGCGCAGCGAGCACCAAGGCGGCCCAACTTAGGGCAATGAAGTTGAAAAGCAGACAAGGCTTCATGAGAGATTGGCGAATGGATTGATCGCAATCCTAGGATAGACAGAAGATCCCTATGGAGGAAATCTCGAAGTTGACCAGGCCCATTGTCCTGGATTCCTCCGAAATTCAGGACAATGGGCCTGGTATGCGAGGATATCGAAGAAACTCACGGCGACCACTCCTGTCTCGATACTTAGGATACAGGAGATCTTTCTTTAAGATGTAAGATGTTTGCCTATTCGCGGCCAACCTACATTCTAGTATTGGTTTCCAACTTTCAATCCCTTACCCTGTTTATATGAACTCCACTAGACCCGCTCTGATTACTTGGATTGTCGTTTCAATGGTTCTCGCGACAACAGCCATGCAAGCACAATTCACGATTGAACTCGAGGACTACAACTTCGAGGACGGTCAGTTCATCAACAAGGCGACTCCCGGCGATTATGGCGGCAAAGGACTTGCTACTCCAGGCGTAGACTTTGTCGACAACACGCCGACCACGCGTGGTGCGAACGAGTATCGGGCACCCGGTGCTGGCGCTTCGGGCTTACCTCAGACGGCCGCCAGTGGGGATTCCGAACGCACGGCGGGCACGGCTGAGTATGATCTTTCAAGCGTCGAGATCGGTGAATGGACGAACTACACTCGAACCTTTCCTGCTGGCAGTTATACCGCGACCGCGCGCGTGCAAGCGCTCGACGACATTGATCCCTTCATTGCCCGACTTGAGAAGGTGACAAGCGATCCCAAGATCGGCAATCAGACGAGCAGTGCCTACGGCGTGCTTCTCGGGCGCAATGCTTCCAGCGCTTACGGCGATCTTCCTTTGACCGATGTGAAGGGTAGACCGGTCACAGTCGCGCTTGATGGAGAAGAGACTCTGCGTTTAGCGACTCAAGTGGGAAGCTACAATATCAACTACCTGACCTTCACGCCAGCCGCTTCTCCAGCACCCATGCCACGCATTGATATCACAGCTCCAGATAACAATACCGGAGTCGTGCCCGGCATGGCCCTAGATGTCAGCCTGACGCCAGCCAATGGCGGTGATGTCGCTGCCGTCCAAATCCTAGCGAATTCCCCGGATGGAGACGAGATTATCATTGCCGAACTCGGCTCCGCCCCCTTCACGGCCACCTGGTCCGATGTTCCCGAAGGGACTTGGCGTTTGTTAGGTGTCGTCGTGGATACTGCTGGAAACATTGGCCTGTCCTCAGAAATCACCCTCTTCGCAGACGGTGTCGCCCCGGAGCTGCAGCAAGCGCGTGGACGAACAATCGAAGATGTAATACTAACATTTTCTGAATCAATGAATCAAGAATCCGCCGGTGATCCCGCCAATTATGGCATCGTAGACGAAGACGGGACCACATTGGACGTGCTGAGTGCTAGTGTCACCGCTGATGGTCGCGTGATTCTCGCCACAGCAGAACAAGCTGTCGGTAAGAATTACACTTTAACCATCAATGCCCTCACTGATCTCGCAGGAAATGCTCTCCCGGACGGCACCACCGCCGAGTTCTTTGGCAACGGTCCGCTTTTGCAGACGAGCCTGGGTATCGTGGTCTTTGAAGCGGAGCACTTCGATCGCAATCTCGATGGACTTTGGGTGGAGGATCCGGACCACAGCATGCCCTCCGGGGGCATTTCTATGCTCATTCCCAATGGAGCAGGCGGCAACGAAATGGAGACTCAGCTCGAGTATGATATCAAATTCGTCAAAACGGGTACGCACTACATCTGGTACCGTGCCTCAGCGGATGACAGCGGCACGGATGATTCGGCGTGGCTTTACGTCGACGGCGCACGCCCCGTCGGTCGCGAAGATGCGAACCGCGCGTCGATGACCGGCTTCAACAATCAACCGGAGTTCGGTTGGGATAGCAATGCGCAAGACGGAGGCGGGCAAATGTCTTTTGAAATTCCAATACCCGGGTTTCACACGATCGGCATTGCGCGACGCGAAGACGGCGCTCGCTTCGATAAGTTTGTCATTACAACCGATCCCAATTTTGACCCGGCTGATCCTGCTTTTGGCGAGTTTGGCCCAGCACTCACACCTCGACAAGGTGAGGAACCCGATGGTGGTGGCAATCAAGTGGAGATCACGTTAGATCCAACCGACGTGTCGGGTGAGGAGCACACGACGTTGACCTTGAATGCCGATGGTACAGGCACGGAAGGTGCCATCATCATCTATCAATGGCAGCGCAAAGAAGGCGCTGATTGGATCGACATTCCAGACGCCACCGGCACCACCTTCACCCTCGATCGCGTGGGACTGGATTGGGACGGTGTCGTTGTTCGCTGGGTCATTCGGACGGAGGGCGATGAAGAGTTCTCTCAAGAAGCGACCATCACCGTCACGCCCGAAACGGGAGTGCCTTCGGTCGTTGGGGTGGGCGGAAACAATCAGCGAATCAACGTCCTTTTATCAGAGCCGCGGGATGCGACGAGTGCCTCGAATATCGCTAATTACCAACTGAGTGATGGTGCTACTATCACGGAAGTCACCTTTCTTCCCAGCGAACGCTCTGTTATCCTAACGACCTCGCAGCAAGCCGTGGGGACAAAGTATACCCTCACGGTGAAAAACATCTCGGATCAGGCGGCAGCCCCGAACGTCCTCGCCAATGCGGAAGTGAAATTCTACAGCTTGGGCGCCCTATTACCGCAAGGTGAAGACGGCTTGCTAGTCTTTGAAGCCGAGAGTTTCGACGAGAATACTGATGACCTTTGGCAGGAGGACAGTGAACGCGGCGTGCCTTCCGGCGGTCTCTCCGTGGTCTTGCCTAATGGCGCTGGTGGTAACGAAGGCAGCAGTAAGCTGGAATATGTGGTCACCTTCACGCAAACGGGCGAACATATTCTGTGGTACAGAGCTAGTGGCCCGTCAGGAACTGATGACTCCGCTTGGTTTCATCTCAATGGCGACCGCCCAGAAACCCGTCTCGACGAAAACAACGCAAGCATGACTGGATTTAGCAATCAGGCCGACTTCGTATGGCGAAGCCAGCCTCAAACTGGGGGTGGGCAGATGACCTTCGATATTCCTGAACCAGGTGCCTACACCATTGGCTTGGCACGTCGTGAAGATGGTTCCTATTTCGATAAGTTCGTCGTGACGACGGATCCCGATTTTAATCCCGAGAGCTTCGGGCCATTCGGCCCTGCAGAGACCCGCGAGGGGGCGCCTGCCTTGCCAACCGTGGTGATTACGACTCCAGAGAATGTCGCGGGAGGCGAGGATGTCGTCATTACCCCTGACATTTCACCATCCGAGCGCATAGTCATTAAAGCGGAGTATTTCGCTGATGGACAGAAGATCGGCGAGTCTACAAACAGCCCTTTCGCATTCACCTGGATCAGCCCGGCCGAAGGCACCTATACGATCACCGCGGTCCTAGTCGACGATGTGGGTGATCGGATCTCTGCTAGTGCTACTGATGTCTCGGTCGGCCCCGGTCCACCACCGGCAGCAGTCGATGCCATCTGGATCACTCAGGTCGATTCTCCGGCCGGAGCAGAGTTCAAGCAATTCCTAACAGAGAATGAAGTTGGCGTCATGGAACTGATGTATCAGGACCCAACACCTGCTGAACAAGAGATCCTGAATGCTGCGGACGTCGTCGTTGTCAGCCGCAAGACGAGCAGCGGCAACTACAACAATGAGACCTGGGATTCTCTCTCCGCCCCACTCATCCTCATGACTCCGTATCTTTCCCGTTCCAACCGCTGGGTTTGGCTCGAGGGCGATGGCCTTATCGATGATACGCCAGCAACCATCGTGGCGGGAGAGCCGGGGCATCCAATCTTTCACAACGTCGATCTTATCGATGGCGTCTCCGATGCATGGCACACGGAAGTAGACCGAGGCACCTCCATCGCTACGGATCCCATTACCAATGGAGGCACTGTACTCGCCTCTGGAAATGGGAATATGATTGTCGCTGAATGGCCTGCTGGCACTGTCGCCACGGGACCTCGAATGCTTTTCTCAGCTGGCAGCCGCGAGCCTGCTGATCCAGGGGCCATTGAGGAAGCTGGGAAGTTCAACCTCACCGCCACAGGGGGACAGGCCTTTCTCAATGCAGTCCGTTACATGGCCACGAGACTTCCTCCACAAGCTCTTTCTATCGAGGTAACCCGCACAGCAACCGGAGTGAAGGTGGACTTGTCAGGAGCTGACGCATTCGATCTGGAGTATAGCCCGTCTTTGGAAGGCGACGACTGGACCGTAATCGCATCTGACGTAACCAGCTTCGAAGACGCCGACGTCACACGTGTAGGAAGTGGTGTAGGCTTTTATCGTGGCGTGGCCAAGTAGGGCATCCTAATCCAATTAATCAGAAGCTCCCATCGGATTGCCGGTAGGAGCTTCTTTCCTTAGGCTGAGTGAGCAATAGTGGTCAGCCGTCAAGCTAGTGATCCTGGCGATAGTGACTAGGCGAACAGCCACACGATTTCTTGAAGGCCTCGTAGAACCGTCTCAGCGTTGGATACCCAGCGTCGAAAGCAGGTGACCTGCATTCCGGAAAGTAGACAGGCCCGAACTGGAGTCTGTGTGGTAATAACCACCCCATAGACCTCATGAAACGAAAACGATTCAGCGAAGAACCGATCATCGGCATCCTCCGGGAATCGGGCGCCGAGATGACAACCAGAGAGCTTTCCAACACTGACTCAAAGACAACACAAACCCTACAAATGCCTCACGACTCTAGTTTCTAACTGCCCACTCCCTGGGGTCAGGTCAGTCGCAACGCTATTGTCTACCAACAGTCTCGTAGATCGCACCGAATGTGGCCGACGTAGTAGATAGCCATCGACGAACCGTCTGACCACGAACTTCATTCCCGAACGATCACCACCTGAAATGAGGATCCTCGTGCTCATAGAAAACCGCTAAAACACGCAGCATAGAGATTTTCCGCACATTCCTAGATCCCACTACACGCAGATTGGCAGAGAAGGCACACCTCTGACGACGTATTCCCAGAGATGCCTGTCAAGGTGCCCAATCAATGAATTCCGCCCCAGGACTACATCGTCGGTACTACGAAAACAGGAATCTTCGACTTTCGGACCAATCGGTCCGCTGTACTTCCTAACAACGCTCGCTCCATGAAATTCCGGCTGTGAGTACCAATCACGAGCATGCCATCTGAATGCTTCTCCGCAAACTCCAACAAACCCACACTCGTCGGCGCTTCCTTCATGAACGCCTGCGCATCACAC